>CACYBJ010000202.1 GCA_902772565.1 uncultured Lachnospiraceae bacterium
AAAAACCTGCCCGGGTTAAGGCAGGTTCTTAATAATTACAAAGTTTAAAATTACATTGCATTAACGTTCTTTGCAAGGCTTGAAACTTTTCTTGCTGCGGCATTCTTGTGGAAGATGCCCTTAGCGCCTGCTTTATCGATTGCTGCTACTGCATCCTTGAGTGCTGCGGAAGCTGCTGCCTTATCGCCGCTCTCAATTGCTGCATCAACCTTCTTTGTTAATGTCTTTACTTTTGACTTAGCTGCCTTGTTTCTTAAAGCTGCCTTCTCTGAAGTAATTACACGCTTCTTAGCTGATTTGATGTTAGCCAATTTCAGTTCCTCCTGATATAGTCTGTTTATTTGCATGAATGATCAGACTTTCTTATTTGATTGTCTGACTGTTCGCTGAAACAGGACACGGACGTTTCAGTAAACATACGATGATATAATACATTTATATAAAGAAAATGTCAAATGTATTTTATACTTTTTTTGAACTTTTTCGCGCCGTAAAAAAGAGGTGTTAAGCTTAACACCTCTCATAAAGCGGAGACGGTGGGATTCGAACCCACGAGCCCGTGAGGGCTACCTGATTTCGAGTCAGGGCCGTTATGACCACTTCGATACGTCTCCGAGTCAAACAAGTGGATTATACTACACAGAGGTATTTTTTACAATAAAAATCTCCACTGCCATTGGAAAGTTGAGAAGTCCCGACTTGCACTTTCTGTCAAGGCTTAAAGCAAAGGAAAGGCTGCTCTTGATCTTCTCCGTACTTTTCTTCTTTATAATGCGCAGATACTTCCTGGCCACGAAATCACGCATGCCCACTTCTTTAATGATTTCATTTTCATTAGAGCCTTCTTCCGAAAGTTTGGCGGTCAGATAAAGCTGATTGTAGCTGATGATTATATTCCTTAAAACCACGCTTACATCTTCTTTTTCTTCGCACATGGCGGCATAAAGCGTCAGTGCCTCGTCTCTCTTGCCTTCTATGATCTTATCCACCAGATTGTAAACCTTGGTTTCAAGCACCGGATGGCAGGAAACGTCTATATCTGCTTTTGTTATTTCGGTGTTGCCGGCACAGTAAGCGCGGAGTTTATATATTTCGGACTGCACGTTGGCCATGTCGGTTCCCGTAAGGGTTACAAAGTACTCCGCATCTGCCCTGGAAATATTCTGTCCTTTGGCTCTTAGTATCGCCTGAACAGCGCTTACAAGTTCCTGGTCGTTAAGAGTGCGGATTTCTTCGCATACGCCTTTGTCCTTTACAAACTTGAATAGGGGGCTTTTCTCGCTGACGTCGCTTTCCACAAAAATAACATAGGTGGATTCAGGAAAGTTCCCGGCTCTTTCGGCAAAATCCGCTTTACCCTTAAACCAGCCGGAGCCTTCTATGCATACCACTCTTGCTTCAGCAAAAAAAGGCAGTGTCTCACAAAGAGCCGCTACCTCATTTACGTCAGTATCCTTACCGGAAAAGACGGTAAGATTCATTGTATCATCGGGAGAAACAAGGGCAGATATGAGCTTGTTTTTATAGGTCTGTTTCCTGAACTCTTCGTTTCCGTATATCAGATAGAAATGTTCGAATTCATGATTTCGCAGATCCAAATCTATACGGCCCATATCTGACTCCTTTCTCCTTTATTTTACCTTTTATTTCGGCAGATGCGCCGAAACAAAGTATCACACCAAAGATATATTATGCTTCGGCTGATTTCTTCTTTAAGATTACTGCGCCAGCAAGTGAGATGACAGCAAGCATTGCTACCGGAAGCATGCCGTTATCGCCTGTCTTGGCTGCACCGCTTGCGGAATCTGAAGTAGCAGTGCCTGCAGCAGGAACGACTGTATCATCGGTTGTCTCCTGTTCAGGTTCTTCTTCGGCTTCTTCATCAGTCCATGCCATGTCAAAGAGAGTTCTGTCGCCGGCATTAAGTCTGTTGAAGGCAATGAGTGCATATGCCACATCATTGTTGGAGTACATGCTGGTCTGACTGTCTCCGCTCATGTATGTGAAACCTTCACCCGGAACGAAATAATCTGCCAAAGCATCAACCGGTGTACGTCCGTTCTTCTTAAAACGTGAATCCTCGTCCGGATTGATTCCGAGAGTTGAAAGAGCTGTGATAACCCATGCTGTGGAATCTGAGTTTGCAGCGCCCCAGCTGGAGTATGAACCGTCTTCATTCTGAATTCCGGAAAGTACTTCAACTGCTTTATCTACTGCTTCTTTAACCTTTTCGTCGGTGTTATAGTAAGGAGCAAGAGCTGCAATTACCATACCTGTAACGTCAGGGTCTGCAACCTGTCCGCCGTAGCTGTATCCGCCGTCTTCTGTAGCTGAACTGAGAATATAATCGATGATGTTTTCTCTTGTTGACTGAGTTCCGCTTGTTGTTTCAGGGATCTCATAGTTGTTGGAATCAAGAGCAAGTAAGGCATATGCCGCAGCATTTACACCCTGCGCTTTAATAGCATCCAGATCTGCAAGTGGAAGTAAAAGGTTATAGCCTTCTACGTCGGTTGCATCTTTTTTGATGGATGAAAGGGCAAGAATAACTCTTGAGTTGGTTGTTGTATATCTTTCATCCAGTTTTTCGGAAGCGCCTTCCTTTACGGCAGCTGCAAGATTGTTGTAGTAAGTTTCCGCATCTGCATCGGAAATAACGCCTGCACGTGCAGCGATAAATACATGCCATTCATTTCCGAATACAAGATTATCACTGAGATCGCCGGTTGTTGCAGCAATAACAGTATCGTACATATCTGCTACGTCTGCTGTTTTCTGGCTGCCGCTGCCGGACTTTTCATCTGTAGAAGACCAAGGTCCATAAACGAAAGATACGATGTCACCATCTGCCATTGAAATCTCATCAATACCAAAGTCGGATGTAGCACCGTTTACATAAAGACCATAGAATACAGAATAATTCGACGGAGTATCAAGTCCGTTGATTTCCGAAACAAAATGACCGTAGCCGGAATCTTCTGCGGTGAACTTTCCTTCAAGACCTTCCTGCTTCATAGCCTGTACGAATGCGTCGTAACCTGTCATGCCCTCAGTTACTTCTACCCATTCGTCTACAAGGGTGTCTTTCCATGCATCTGTCTCGTTGTTTACATCATTTCTGATAATAAAATGAATGCTGATGGATGATGCATCTGCCGCCTTTACAAGTCCTGTAAAAGCGAACATTGCGGCAAGAAAACAAGCCGCCAAAAAGCAAAGCTTCTTTAAAAGCCCTGCTGTGCACTGTTTATTCATACAGTACCTCCTCATGCCTAAGTTTTTAATCTTTACGTATTGTGTTCCGACTCCGGTTCATCCTACTTTGAATCGCCTTCCCGGTGTTACCCAGTGACATCTGATTCTTCGTCCCCGTTACGGCTGGGATTAGCAGTCGGGCCTCTCACCCGGTTCCTTTAAACAGACAGTCTCCCGCCTGACCGTAAAGATGCAGTTAATATCTACTCTGCCATTCTAAATTTACTATGCTCTGCTGTCAAGAAAACCTTTGCAATAATACATTTATCGTTTATACCTCTACTTTGAGCAATTTACAGTTTTCAATTCCCGCATCCCAGATTTTTGAAACAGGCAGATGCTTTATTACGCATATCAAGGCCGAATTCATGGCTCCGTGTCCCACAATAAGCACGTCCTTGTTTTCCGCAAGCAGCGGCTTTACTTTTTCTTCATAAAATTCCCCGGTGCGGGCAAACAATTCCTCAAAGGTTTCGGCCCCGCCCATACTTTCCTTATAGGAAGCAGGATCGTGAAACAAAACATTTATGGGGCAGTCCGTATTCTGAAAACTGTAGGCAAGCCCTTCATACTCTCCGAAGTACATTTCCAGCAGGCGGTCATCTGTCGTTATGGGAACATCCCTGTCCCTAAGAAGTATCTCCGCTGTTTCTTTAGCTCTTTTAAGAGGAGATGAGAAGCAGATATCAAAATGAACGTCTCTGTATCTTTCCCGGGCTTCCTCTGCCATCTTCCTTCCCTCTTCATTTAAAGGGATGTCAGTGCGTCCCTGTAACCGCCTTTCGTTATTCCAATCGGTTTTACCGTGTCTTATGATGTAAAGCATGTTTTCTGTATCTTTCTGTATTTCTGTTGTGTTATTTCTTTTTTAGCACAGCTATCGCAGCGTAATGAAGTATTTCGAAACTGTCCGGTGCGATCCGCTCAAGCAGTTTCCGGTGTTCTGCGTCCCACTTTGCCAATGAAGCAGCATCAAGTGATGCCCCCACTCCCCTGCAGGCCCTCATTCTTCCGTGCCATGTCTCTTTTGTGAAAGGGACTTTAATATCATATTCTTCATGATCCTCAAGGTCGAAATAATCGTAGGCTACATCCGGTATCCAAATAGGATGTTTGGTCTCACCCGCACCGGACCAGTCGGGGCTGTATTTAAGAACCAGTTCTTCACTGGCGCCTGCTATCTTATCTTCAAAGGGAAGCCAGGCCATGTAAAGAATTACAAGGCGTCCGTCCTTCTTAAGAATTCTCGACAGATTCGGCATAACCTTTTCATGATCGAAATACCAGAAACACTGGCAGGCGGTAATCACGTCAAAGGTTTCATTCGGATAATCTATGTTTTCGGCAGATACAACCGTAAAGTCGATATTCATGTTGTCAGATTCGGCAAGGTGTTTCGCCTGAGCTATCTGCTCCGGGGAAATATCCGTTCCTACCCAATCCGCACCGTATCCGTACATGTTTCTCGGAAGAACTCCCGTGCCCGTTCCAAGGTCAAGCACTTTCTGACCCTTTACGCACAAACCTCTGTGTGCAACCTTTTCATAAAAAAGCGAAGGATACACATCTCTGAATTTTGCATAATCCTCCGAGGTCCTCCCCCAGTCAAATGCCTTCCCGGCATCAATTCTTTCATCTTTTATTTCCATAGTTCTCCCCCTCGTTATGATTCTGTTGGTATACATTCTTATATAAGACTGATTACTATTTTATTGCTTTTGACAGGATAATTCAATCACCTGAATTCAAACAGGCTTATTCCCTATACCTGCTCACCTCCATCTTCCCATCCTGCCATATAATGCGGATGCGGCCGTAATCCTTGGTACATAAATGGTCGATTTCGTGATTCTTAAGGCGCTCTATTGTATCCTGCGACGGATGGTTGTAGGTGTTA
>CACYBJ010000203.1 GCA_902772565.1 uncultured Lachnospiraceae bacterium
CGTACTGACCGAGAAGGTAGCACATTTTGGCAAGGAACTTTGGATTATTGCCGTTCTTTGTAATAAGGGCGGAAATGATATCGCTTCCGAAATTGAAATTATCGGAGAAGTATTTATCAAGACCGTTAAGAGCAAATTTCATGATCTTCTCTTCGGCAATGCCTCTCTCGTAAAGAGCCAGCACAAAAGCCTCAAAAGCGGGACCGTCTACATTTTCATTTCTGAGGAAAAGAGCTGCAAAGAGTTCGTCCTGGGATTCAGGCATGGTTTTTGCAGCAAGGACAAGGCACTCGCCTACCGGCAGGAATTCTGCCGCGATAATATAGTTAACGAGACCCATGTATAGATTGGAACCGTCTGCTGTTACAACCAACGGTTCGATGTTTTCTTTCTTTTCGGCAATCTTGTCTACAAGATTGTAAATGAACTTAAGGTTTTCAGGCTCATTGTACCAGCCGCTTGCTTCGCCGTTTACCGACTGATTGGCGGCAAAGTACTCTTTAAACACCTCAAGAGCCTTGTCGGAATCGTAGCCCTCTACCCCTGCCATAAGTTCTTCTTTTTTTGCAAGCACAGCTTCCGCTGCTGCTTTTTCCATAATTTCTGCCATAAATTGTACATTCTCCGTAGTTTTAATTTATGTTACAGCCCTGCTGTAACCCCCTTATGCCCCAAAGCAAATCAAAAAGCCGGTTGCACGTGTTGCGCGCGCAACCGACTTGTTCATTATATCATATTCCAACAGAAATTTAAACCATGTAATACTTTTGTAAGTCTTCTTCTGTTGTATCGTCACCGATAGTGATGAGTTCGGTGCCTGTAAGCTTTGCAAAAAGTGCTATGTCCGATCTTGTAAGAGCCGTGGAAGCCACCGAATGGTGAGCGCCGCCGGCATATATCCAGGCTGCGGAACCTGTGGCGAAATCCGGCTTTAATCTGTACATCAGCCTTGCCACCGGCAGATTCGGCATAGCCGCCGGCTGCTTTACGAATTCAATATCGGCACATACTATTCTGAAGTGATCGCCCATGTCAATTAAGGTAACCTGAATTCCGTCTCCGGGAGCTGCTTCAAATACCAGACGGGCAGGGTCCTCCTTACCGCCGATGCCTAAAGGATGCACCTGTATTTCAGGCTTGTCTGCGGCAAATGCCACCGGCACCTCAAGCATGTGGGATGCAAGTTCAAGTTCCTCACCTTCAGTCAGGTCGTAGGTATAGTCCTCCATGAAACCTGTGGCCCCTTCTCTTCCCGCTGCCATTTCCATAAGGACAGCCGAGAAAGCGGCAATCTTATAGTCTCCTTCAGGACCGAATCCGTAGCCTGACGCCATGAGTTCCTGGGCCGCAAGTCCCGGAAGCTGCTTCAGTCCGTGAAGGTCCTGGAAGTTATCGGTAAAGGCTGTACACTTATTCTTTTCAAGGAATCTTCTGAAAGCAATGTCATACTTCGCCTGTTCCCTGACGGCCTCCACATTGTCGGTGGCCATGGTGTACTTTGTGGTATATTCGCGTAGTTTGGCATCTGCCTCGCTGTCGGTAACGTTTTTCACAAGGTCGGCAATTTCGCCTATGCCCCAGTACTTGATTTCCCAGCCGTACTTTATTTCCGCATCAAGTCTGTTTCCGTCGGTAACGGAAACATCGCGCATATTATTTCCGAAGGTGGCCACTCTTGTATTTCTTGATACCGCAATGGCACGGGCCACATCCGCAAACTGTTTTATCTTTTTAATCACACTCTCATGCTTATAATATCCTGCCACTACATGGTGAGGGATATTAAGTCTTGCAAGAATGTAACCGTACTCCCTGTCACCGTGGGCCGCCTGGTTAAGGTTCATGAAATCCATGTCTATTTTATCATAGGGGAGTTTTTCATTGGCCTGGGTGTGAAGATGAAGAAGGGGCTTTCTTAAGATCTGAAGACCCTTGATCCACATCTTGGCAGGGGAGAATGTGTGCATCCATGTAATAACTCCGACACAGTCATCATCGTTCTCCACGAC
>CACYBJ010000204.1 GCA_902772565.1 uncultured Lachnospiraceae bacterium
CTGAAAGCTATTTCTCATCAACATCCATCCCGTCTTTGAGAATCAATATGGGTAGCGGTGAGGCTCCACTTTCAACAAGTGAGTTTAATTCTATCTGGAATTCAATGAGAGAAGTACCTGTTTCATTATGTCTTGACATAATGGGCAAATAAACAATCTATTATGTTTTCAAACCCTTTGATAACGCTGCAGGCGCGTTTTCAATCGGGCACCACGCCTGCGGCATGGTACGTAAAATGTCAGTCATTTTGATCATCCTCCTTGTCCTTGCATTTATTCTAGGGCAGGCCAGAGTTTACCGAAAGAACTGGAATCGAAATCTTAAGATTTCGGTTGGCTTTTCTGTGGGTATGACCGGCGCGGGGGATGATTTTGAAATTATAGAAAAAGCCGAGAATGACAAATGGCTTCCGGTGCCTTCTCTGATGATTAAGTATTCCACTGACAGAAATCTGGTAGTGCCTAATCTTTTGACCGACGAAAAAGAGAATATGGTAACGGACAAGTTCTATTACAGTGATGCCATACCTGTTTTATCTCATAAAAAATCCATAAAAAAACTTGTATGTCACAGTAAAAAGCGCGGTGTTTTTACTGTTGAGAGGATATTCCTTGCCGCCAGGGATCTGTGCTATACGGAGGAGTACCATACAAGTATTTCCGAGAATGCAAGCATTCTTATCTATCCATCCTATCTGAACTTCGGAGATTCGGAATACCCATTTAATCATATGATGGGAGACATTCTTACAAGACTCCGTTTCATAGAAGATCCCTTTGAATTCAGAGGATTAAGGGATTACCTTCCTCAGGATCCTACCAACAGAATAAACTGGAAGGCCAGTGCAAAAAGCGATGACTATATAGTTAACGAGTTTAATCAGACTGTACTTAAAACCGTAAGGATTTATGTGAATCTGACTCAGAACTCAGGCCATTTTGAAGATGCTCTTATTGAAGAGGAGTTAAGGTTGCTTGTAAGCATTGCTTCCGATCTTTTAAACAGAGGTTTCTCCGTTTCCTTTAATTCCAACGCCATAAGTGTATTCGGAGATAAGAATATAAATGTTGAAGTTGGTAGCGGAAAGGCTCACATGGAGCAGATACATGAGGCATCTGCCGTAGTGGATGCATCAGCCAGAGTTCAGGATTTTTCCAAAACAGATTTCTTTGAGGATTTCAAAGATAATAATGATTTTGTTATTCTCATAGGTTTTGAGCAGTCCGAGGACCTTCAGAACGGTATCAGAGAACGTATTAGAAACGGTTTGGGAATCTTTTGGATCTTACCGATAAACGGTTATGTTAAGTGTGAAGCGGGTAAAGATCTGACAGGCATTATTTACGAGTGGGGAAAGAATGTATAAATGAAAAGCGAGTTTTATAAAAAAACAGCTTCGCGCCTTAAGATACTTAACGGGTGGATGATATTCTATTCATTTCCGGCAACTATCTTTCAGCTCATGGATGGAGTCACCGTAAAGTCGCAGATTATCTGCTTCGGTGTCTATATTTTCTTTTGCATTCTTTACATGGGCGTAAGAGAGTACTTCTATGATAATACTGTCCGGAAGAATAAGTCGGATGTGTTAAGTATAGGCATGTTTGTTATTTTCCTGCCGTCCTTTATTATTGCATATGCCTATAACATGCCGAACTACTACAAGGTGCTTTTGGTATACTTTATTGTCACACTGTTGTTGCAGCTTTTAAACGGTTATTTTTCCGGTTATGCGGCCGAACTTGCAACCCTAAAAAACAGAGAAGCCAACGATTATATAAAGGCTTCAAAGGATCAGCATATACTTTACTTTAAGTATATCTTTATTCTGTTTTTCCTTTGCTTTGCCTTGATTTTTATCCCTCAGTCAAAGACTGTAAAGGACAGCGCAAGCCACATAAAGGATCTGATTTCAGACAGTGATTCTGAGCCTGTTCATACTCATGATGTGACACATGAAGTAAAATATGACGGTAACGAGAATTACCATGACTACGATCCTGTGCCTGTTATAATAGGTTTCAACGTGGTGGTTGTTGCGGTATTTTTATGGTATACCATATCATTTCTTAAGGAAAAGAAAAAGAAAAGCAAGCCGGTAATAGATGTGGGAAACGGCAAGATTTTTATTACCGAAGAAATTGTTCACGAAGATAACAAAGCAAATGACGATAAAAAGCCCGGACTCTTCGACAACGATCCGGCCTCCAGAATTAGAAAATATTTTATCAGAAGCGGACTTAAACTTAATGCTGCCGGAATCAGAAAGTCTGATACTCCTTCGGAAATCCTTAAAGAGAAGGGCAGATATACTTCCGAGCAGATTTTAAGAAACCTTTATGAAAAAGCCCGGTATTCCGAACTTGAATGTACTAAAGAAGATGCTCATCAGGCTAAGATCTGTATGAATCAGATTAAGAAAAGCAGTTAAAAAATGTTGACAAGTATCTCAAGATATAGTATATTAAACCTCGGCGTTAAACCTAGGGGTATAGTTCAGCTGGTAGAATATCGGTCTCCAAAACCGCAGGTCGTGGGTTCGAATCCTACTGCCCCTGAAGTTAAAGGCTCCGTTTATACGGAGTCTTTTTTTGTACGATATTTCTTTTGTTGGAAACACAGTAAATTAAGAGAGTTATGGCTAAATACGAGCTTATTACAACTGACGGAAGAGCAAAGCGCGGACGGTTTTCTACGGTTCACGGTGTAATCGAGACACCTGTGTTTATGAATGTAGGAACTGTAGCTGCCATAAAGGGCGCGGTATCATCACCGGACCTTAATGAAATCGGCACCCAGATAGAACTTTGCAATACCTATCACCTTCATGTAAGACCCGGTGATGAAATTGTAAAGAAAATGGGCGGTTTGCATAAGTTTATGAACTGGAATAAGCCTATACTTACGGATTCCGGCGGATTTCAGGTGTTTTCTCTTGCCAAACTTCGTAAGATAAAAGAAGAGGGTGTTACTTTCAACTCCCATGTGGACGGGCGCAGAATCTTTATGGGACCTGAAGAGAGCATGCAGATTCAGTCCAACCTGGGTTCCACTATAGCCATGGCCTTTGATGAGTGTCCTCCAAGCAAAGCGGAGAGAGACTATGTGATTCAGAGCGTTGAAAGAACCGAGCGATGGCTTAAAAGATGTGTTGAAGAAAACAAGCGTCTCAACTCACTTCCTGACACAGTTAATCCCGAACAGCTTCTTTTCGGCATTAACCAGGGTGCTGTATTTCCGGATATTCGTGTGGAAAATGCAAAACGTATAGCAGAACTTGATCTTCCCGGTTATGCCCTGGGTGGTCTTGCCGTAGGCGAAACACATGAAGAAATGTATAATGTGCTTGATGTGACTGTACCGCATCTGCCGCAGAATAAGCCTGTATATTTAATGGGTGTGGGAACTCCGGCCAACATACTTGAGGCAGTGGATCGCGGCGTTGATTTCTTTGACTGCGTTTATCCTACCAGAAACGGACGACACGGCAACGCCTATACGAATTTCGGCAAAATCAATCTTTTGAACAAAAGATTCGAAACCGACGATCGTCCCATTGATGCTGAATGCGACTGTCCGGCTTGCAGAAATCATTCAAGAGCCTACATAAGGCACCTTCTTAAAGCGGGAGAAATGCTGGGACTTAGGCTTATGGTATTGCATAATCTCAGTTTTTATAATAGAATGATGGCTGAAATTCGTGATGCTATTGAAAAGCACGAATTCTCGGACTATAAA
>CACYBJ010000205.1 GCA_902772565.1 uncultured Lachnospiraceae bacterium
CAAAGCCTGTGGCCTGCCCAAAGTGCGGTTCCAAAGCGATTGCCGGATTTAAGGCAGGTACGGAAAAAATCGAAGCAATGATCGCAAGGGCCTTTCCTTCCGCAAGAATACTCAGGATGGATGCCGACACCACCTCAAAAAAAGGCGAGTACGAAAAAATCCTTTCCGCCTTTAAAAACGGAAAGGCAGATATTCTCATCGGCACCCAGATGATAGTAAAGGGACATGATTTCCCGAAAGTGACTCTTGTGGGAATACTTGCAGCAGATCTTTCCCTGTTCGTAAGCGATTACAGGGCAGGAGAGAGAACCTATCAGTTAATTGCACAGGCAGCAGGACGCGCCGGACGAGGAGAACTTCCGGGAGAATGTGTGATACAGACCTATAACCCGGATAATTACTGCGTAACAGCCGCAGCTGCAAACGATTACGAAGAGTTTTACAACGAAGAGATACTCAGCAGAAAAATCATGGGTTATCCGCCCGAAGGAAACATGCTCATGATAATGATAAAATCCGACAGCCCCGAGAAGAACAGAAGGGTTGCGGAGAAGGCGGCATATGCCGTCAAAAAATACGGAGAGTCCGTAAAGGCCCGCTTAGACATAACAGGTCCTGTGGCTGCTTCCGTTAAAAAGATAGATGACATCTACAGAGATGTGATTTACATTAAAGACAAAGACATGGAACAACTTATCAGACTTAAGGATGCCGTAGAATACTTCTTTTTTGACCAGAAGATAAACGAAGCTTCACTTCAGTTTGATTTTAATCCTCAGTAAAGGAGTTTATTATGGCACTCAGACAGATTAGAGAATACGGTGATCCGATACTTGAAAAACAGTGTAAGCCTGTGGCGGAAATGACAGAACGCACAAAAGAACTGATCGATGACATGTTTGAAACAATGTACGAATCAGGCGGTGTGGGACTTGCCGCACCTCAGGTGGGAATTCTTAAACAGCTTTGCGTAATAGATGTAACACCCGATTGCTCTGAGCCTCTGGTTTTCATTAATCCGGAAATTACGGAAATGTCCCAGGAAGAACAGACCGGCTACGAAGGATGTCTTTCCTACCCGGGAAAGAGTGGCATCGTTACAAGAGCAATGCGCGTTAAGGCAACGGCTCTTGACCGCGACATGAAGCCTTTTGAAATCGAAGCCGAAGGCCTTCTTGCAAGATGCATGCAGCATGAATTCGACCATCTTAAGGGCATACTTTACATGGGTAAAGTTGAAGGAGACATAATAGACAACTCCGAACTCTATGCAGAGGATGACGAAGAAGAATCGGAAGATGAATAATCGTTAGAAATATAATCGGTAGATGAATAACCGTTAGAAATATAAGCGGAAGATGAACAATCTGACGATTATGAATACCGGGAAATGATGATTGGCCCAATGGGGCAGCGATAAATAATAAGGGGAATGAAAGGGAACCATAAGGTTCTTTACGGTAAAGAATATGAGAATAGTTTACATGGGCACGCCGGAAATAGCTGCCGTAATTCTTAAAAAAATACTCAACAGCGGAAAGCACGAAGTTGTGCTTGCGGTAACACAGCCTGACAGGCCGAGGGGCCGAGGCAATAACGTTGCCATGTCAGAGGTTAAAACTCTGGCACTTGAGCATGAGATTCCGGTATTTACTCCGGAAAGAATCAAGGACCCCGAGAGTGTGGAAGAACTTCGTAAGTACGAAGCCGACATATTCGTAGTAGCAGCATTTGGCCAGATACTCTCCTCGGAAATCCTTAACATGCCCAAGTACGGCTGCGTAAACGTTCATGCATCCCTTCTTCCGAAGTACAGAGGGGCGGCACCTATTCAGTGGGCTATTCTGGACGGCCAGCTTACTACCGGAATTACAATCATGCAGATGGATGAGGGCCTTGATACAGGCGACATTATTATCCAGGAGGAAATCAGAATCCCTCATGACGAAACCGCCGGCGGACTTCATGACACTCTTGCTGAGCTGGGCGGAGACATGATCCTTAAGGCTCTTACCATGATAGAAGACGGAACAGCCACAAGAACTCCCCAGGGACCTGCGAAAACCCACTATGCTACCATGCTTAACAAGTCCATGGGTAAGCTGGATTTTACAAAGTCCGCAAGAGAACTGGACCGTTATGTAAGAGGACTCAACCCATGGCCATCGGCATATGCCTATCTTGAAGGCAGAATGATCAAAATCTGGGATACCATGATTACCGACAAATGCGAGGACGGCCTTGCACCGGGAGATGTCTACGGAATAGACAAAAACGGTTTTTATATTGCCACCGGCGAAGGCGGACTCAGAGTTCTGGCCCTTCAGCCCGAAGGAAAAAGACAGATGACCGCAGCCGAATTTATGCGGGGATATGATATATACGGAAAGCATTTTGAGTGATGAGTGACCGCGAAACTGCCTACAAAATATTAAACGATATCTTTAACAATGACATGCTTTATCAGGACGCGCTGGCATCTGCCTTTGAAAATGCCAAAAAGGCGGGTGAGGATGTTAACAAAGCCTGGGTGACGCGCCTTGTAAAGGGTGTGACGGAAAGATATCTTTCCCTTGTTTTTCTGATTGAAGAGCAGGCAGGACGAAAGTTTGAAAAGATCCATAAGAACGTGAGAATCGTGCTTCTTTCGGGTCTGTACCAGGGAATGTACATGAATGTGCCGGTTTCGGCAGCGGTTAACGAATCCGTAAAACTAGCGGTAAAACACAAACTTGCAGGCCTAAGAGGCTTTGTAAACGGAGTATTAAGAGGTATTTTCAGGGAATTCGAAGGGGCGGAATCTGCCGACGAATTTATTGCCGAAAAAGCCGAAGCAAAATATCCCGGAGACGAAGATAAGCAGCTTTCGGTGATCACATCCACTCCGGTATGGATCATTAAAAACTATGAAAACTACTCCGATGACGTTAAGAGCATACTCTACGGACAGTTTTCGGAGCAGGTACTTACCATAAGCCCCCTTAGGAGCCGCACCAGCGACACACAGCTTCAGGAGGCCTTTAAAAAAGAAAACACAGGATTTAGCCTGAAGAATTTTTCGGCTTCGGGTGAGGAGTTTTCCTACTACGAAATAAGTCCCGGTAAGGCGGTATACGAACTTCCTTCTTTTAAGAAAGGTTACTATATCGTTCAGGATCCCGCATCCATGCTGGCTTCCGAGATGGTTCCTCTCATTCCCGAAATGAAAGTGATCGACGTGTGCGCCGCTCCCGGAGGAAAGGCAATACACCTGGCGGACAGAATAACCGCTGTTTCCGGCCATGTGACCGCCTGCGACATATCCGCAACGAAGGTGGATAAGATCAACGATACCATAAAGCGTACGGGGCTTGTTAACATAACAACCCTTCCGGCAGATGCCGCAAAAAACATCAAAAACTTCAACAATTTCTTTGATGTGGCTGTTTGCGATCTGCCCTGTTCGGGACTCGGCGTCATCGCCAAAAAGCCGGACATTAAGTATAAAACAGGTGAAAGCGATCCTGCCGAACTTTCAAAGCTTCAGAAGAGCATACTTGAAAACGTGATCAGGTATGTAAAGTGCGGCGGATACATCTGCTTTTCCACCTGCACCCTTACAAAGTGCGAAAACGAAGACAATGTGAAATTCCTTTGTGAAAAGGGATTTACGGAAATAAAGTCCGTAACGCTCATTCCGGACCGCGAACATGATGGCTTCTTTATCAGCATCCTTAAGAAAAATCGGGAAGATTAATATGGAAAACAGTTTGCCGGACATTAAGTCCATGAATAAAACCGAACTTACCGATTTTATTAAGGAAAAGGGTTTTCCGGCATTCAGAGCCAAGCAGATTTACGACTGGATGCATGTAAAACTGGTAAAAAGCATTTCGGATATGACCAATATTCCCAAGGATTTAAGGCAGTATCTTGAAAATAACACTCACTGGATCGCAGTAGAGAATCTGGCCTGTCAGGAGTCCAAAAGGGGCGACACAAAGAAGTTCCTGTTCGGTCTTGACGACGGCAATGCCATTGAAAGCGTATGGATGAAATACAAGCACGGCAATTCCGTGTGTATAAGCTCTCAGGTAGGATGCCGCATGGGCTGCACCTTCTGCGCATCTACCATAGGAGGTCT
This sequence comes from uncultured Lachnospiraceae bacterium, assembly GCA_902772565.1. Taxonomy (GTDB): domain Bacteria; phylum Bacillota; class Clostridia; order Lachnospirales; family Lachnospiraceae; genus UBA3775. The sequence continues at coordinate 4,124 of CACYBJ010000205.1, forward strand.
GGTCCGAAATCTTACTCCTTCGGAAATGCTGGAGCAGGTTTATGAAATAACCAGAGCTACCGGTGAGAGGGTAAGCAATATAGTGGTTATGGGCTGCGGCGAACCTCTTGACAACTTCGATACTCTGATAAAGTTTATCGATCTTATTACCAATGCCGACGGCCTTAACATCAGCCAGAGAAATATTACTGTTTCAACCTGTGGCCTTGTGCCTAAAATCAGGCAGCTGGCCGATTATGAGTTAAATATCACACTGGCTATTTCCCTTCACGCCTGCAATGACGAGAAGAGAAGATGTACGATGCCGGTGGCCAGATCCTATACCATTGCAGAGATAATGGACGCCTGCAGGTATTATTTTAAAAAGACGGGACGGCGCATCAGTTTTGAATATGCCCTGATCGAGGGCGTAAATGACACAAAAGAGGACTGGGAAGGCTTAAGCCGCCTTCTTAAAGGGGAAAATGCCCATGTAAATCTTATTCCTGTCAATCCCGTAAAAGAGCGTGATTACAGGCGTACAGCCCCCGAAAATGTGGCCGTATTTCAACAAATGCTTGAAAAAAACGGCATAAATGGTACTATAAGGAGAGAAATGGGCGCAGATATTGATGCAGCCTGCGGACAGCTCAGAAGAAGCTATGAAAAGGGTTTAAAGGAGAATACAGAAAAAGGATGAAAGTATATGCGGTTACGGACGTAGGTATGAAACGTTCGATGAATCAGGATTCGTTCCTTTGCCATGAAGAACCGCTTGGCATACTTCCGAACTGCTTTATCATAGCGGACGGAATGGGAGGTCACAATGCGGGAGATTACGCATCCCGCTATGTAATTGATTCTGTGGCATCAAGTTTCAGGTCAACCAAAAAACGAACTAAGATACAGGCCATAGAAGAGGCTGTAAGAGTAGCCAACGAAGGCATTGTCCGTAAGGGCTCCGAAATGAAGGAACTGGAGGGCATGGGAACCACGTTTGTCATGGTAACCATCGACGAGGACGATACGGTTCTCGCAGCCAACATCGGCGATTCCAGACTGTATCTTGTTTCAGATAACAAGATCAGGCAGATATCCATGGACCACTCCCTGGTAGCGGAAATGGTCCGTAAAGGCGAAATCAACAAAGAGGGAGCCAGATATCATCCCCAGAAGAATGTTGTACTTCGTGCCATAAGCACCAGAGAAGTTGTTTCACCTGATTTCTACGAATTCAAGGTGAAGCCCGGAGATTATTGTCTCTTGTGTTCCGACGGACTTTCTGATATGCTTGACGAGGTCGAAATGCTGAAGGTCATCAACGAATACGAAGATGTCAGCGATATTTCAGAGAGAATGATAACTCTTGCCAACGAAAACGGCGGCAAGGATAATATCACATTAATATTGATAAAGATTGAGTAGGAAGGAATTTAATCATGGCGAAGGTCAGACCCGGAATGTTCATTAATGAACGTTATGAGATTGTTTCCTTAATCGGCTCCGGCGGTACAGCCGAAGTATTTAAGGCGAAGGATCACAGATTGAACCGGTTTGTGGCAATCAAGATACTTAAGGAAAACTTTACCGGCGATCGCAAGATCGTTGAAAAGTTCAGGCAGGAGGCTCAGGCATCTGCCGGACTTACTCATCCGAACATTGTAAGCGTTTACGACGTAGGTACCGACGGCGACCTCCATTTCATCGTAATGGAACTCATCGACGGTATCACTTTAAAGAAATTTATTGAGAGAAAAGGCCGACTTGATATTAAGGAAGCAATCGGTATTGCCATCCAGATTGCACAGGGTCTCGATGCGGCGCATGCAAACCACATCGTACACCGTGATATCAAGCCTCAGAATATAATTATTTCCCGCGAGGGCAAGGTTAAGGTTTCCGATTTCGGTATCGCAAGAGCTACTTTCGGAACAAGTTCCAATACTCTTAACCAGGCACCTGTGGGTTCTGTTCATTATCTTTCACCTGAACAGGCAAGAGGCGGTTTCTCCGATGAGCGAAGCGACATTTACTCCCTCGGTGTAACCATCTATGAAATGCTTGCCGGCAAGGTTCCTTTCTCAGGTGACAATAATGTATCCGTAGCTCTTCTTCACATTCAGGGCGAGGCAAGACCTCTTCACGAGATCAACCCTGAAGTAACACCTGCTATCGAGAAAATCGTAGTTAAGTGTATGCAGAAGAAGCCTGAAAGAAGATATTTCTCATCCAAGGAACTCATTGAGGATCTTAAGCTTTCCCTTAAGAATCCCAAGGGTGATTTCGTAACCCTCGGAAAGGGCGTTCCTGTGGATGCTCCTACCATCAACATGACAGGTGAGGAACTTGATGCCATCAGAAATCAGGTTCATGCCGGTGAGTATGATGAGCCGGAGGAAATCGAAGAGGAAGAACTTGAAGAAACGGAAGATGACGATTTTGACGGTTCCGGTACAAGAACCGAGAAGTTCGTTATTATCGGAAGCATCGTTTTAGTAGTTCTTGTTATCGCTCTTGTTGTTTTCCTTGCAAAGAGCATTATGAGTTCCAATAAGGAAAGCTCTTCCAAGGCAGAGTCCCTTACAAGTGCTCAGATCACACAGCTTAAGTCCTTCGGCTATACAACCGAAGAAATGGAAAAACTTCTTAAAGAGAAGTACAACTTCTCCGCGGGAGACTATAAGGTAAGCACCATCTATAACTCCGAAGTTAAAGAAGGTTATGTAATTGACATGTATTACAATACCGACGGCGTTCTTATTATTGAAAGCAGTCTCGGTGTTGCACCTGCTGACCAGGTAATCATGCCTAACCTTTATGGTGATACCGAAGAGAAGGCAAGAGAGAAACTTGCCAAACTTTCGGAAGGATTCGATCTTGATTTCGTTCTTTCCGCAACCCATACCGATGAAACAGCCGGTACCGTTATTGCTCAGAGTATCGAAGAGGGTCAGTCCATTCCTATGGATTCCACCATTGAAATCACTCTTTCAATCGGACCTGACATGATTGCTGTTCCTGACTTTAAGTCGGTTACAATGACCAAAGATGAAATCGAAGCAAACTATGCAAAGGATTTCACAATTTCATACAAGTACGATGATAACAACAAGGAAACAACTGCAGGAATCGCAGTAAGATCCGATCCGGAAGCTTTTGATGAAGACGGTAAGGAAGTTAAACTTGCCAAGGGTTCTGAAATTGTTGTTTACCTCTCATCCGAACTTGTTGAGGTACCCGACCTTTCCGGTAAGACCCTTGATCAGGCAAAATCTGCCCTTTCTGCAATCGGTCTTAAGGTTAACTCGGTTTCTCAGCCATACGATTCAGCCTACAGTCCGAATGTTGTTATTAAGCAGGGCACCGATGCCGGTGATACCGTAGCCAGAGGTTCAGCTGTAACGATAACCTATAACGCTACACCTTCACCTACACCTGAACCGGCAACAGCAACACCTACACCGAAACCGGCAACACCTACACCGAAACCGGCGACACCTACACCTGAACCTGACGTACCTACACCCGATCCGGGTGAAGGCGGAGAAGGCGGCGAAGGCGGCGAAACCGGCGGCGACAACTAATATGGCATGTGTTAATGGAAGAATAATTAAAGGAATTGCAGGCTTCTACTACGTCTATGTCGAGGACATAGGCGTAGTGGAATGTAAAGCGAAGGGGCTTTTCAGAAACAAAAACATAAAGCCTCTGGTGGGAGATACAGTGGAACTTGAAATCCTCTCGGAGGACGAGTTTTCGCGTGCGAGCGACGAAGTAAAGGCCGAGGGCCACATTACCGAAGTGCTTCCAAGAAAGAATTCCCTCATACGTCCTGCATCTGCCAATATAGATCAGGTGCTTCTGGTATTTGCTGTAGCCGATCCGGAACCCCATCTGAATCTTTTGGACAGGTTCTTAATCTCCATGGAGAAGAAGAATCTGCCGGTTATTATATTGTTTAATAAAACCGATTTGACGGAGGAGGATAATGTGTCCGAACTCCGTCAAGTTTATGAGAAGGCACATTACAAAACCTTCGGCATTCAGGCGCTTAACAGTGTTAACACCGCCGAGGTGAGAGAGTGCCTAAAAGGCAAGACTACGATACTTGCCGGTCCTTCGGGCGTTGGTAAATCCACCTTCATGAATCTGATGCAGCCTTCGGCCCGCATGGAAACCGGAGCCATCAGCGAGAAGATTCGAAGAGGAAAGAATACCACAAGGCACACCGAACTGATCCATGTGGAAAAGGATACCTTCCTTTTGGATTCTCCGGGGTTCTCAAGCCTTGCGCTTGACGATATCGAGGCAGGGGAACTTTCCGATTATTATCCGGAATTTGCCGAGAGGAAAGACGGATGCCGCTTCGCAGGCTGTGCCCACATAAACGAGCCGGACTGTGCAGTTAAGGAAGCTCTTGCGGAAGGTCTGATAGCCAAAGAGCGCTATGAAAACTACCGCAAGATCTATACAGAGTTAAACTCCAGAAAAAAGTATTAAGGACGAAAGAAAATGGTAAAAATCGCACCGTCAATTTTAGCTGCGGATTTCAACAGGCTGGGTGAAGAAATCAAAGCCGTTGAAAATGCGGGAGCGGACTATCTTCACATAGATGTTATGGACGGCGCTTTTGTACCTAATATTTCCTTCGGACTGCCTCTTATCAAAAGCATCCGCAGGAATACCGACATATTCTTTGATGTTCACCTTATGATCATGGAACCCATAAGGTTCATCGAAAGTTTTTCCGAGTCGGGAGCCGACAGCATTACTGTTCACTTAGAGGCCTGCTCCGATGTGTTTTCCACATTAAGGCAGATTCGCAAGTGCGGCAAAAAGTGCGGAATCTCCATTAAGCCCACAACTCCGGTTACGAGGCTTGAGCCCTATCTTGAGCTGGTGGACATGATACTTATCATGAGCGTTGAGCCGGGATTCGGCGGCCAGACTCTCTTTGAGTCCACCTACCAGAGGATAAAAGATGTTAAGGCCCTTGCTGAAGAACACGGCGTGAGCCCCGACATCGAAATTGACGGCGGAATCAACAGAGAAAACGCTAAAGCACTGGCAGATGCCGGCGCCGACGTTTTGGTAATGGGAAGCACTGTATTTGCCGGTGACCCGGGAGAAAACGTTTCTTACTTTACAAAACTATTAAAGTAGTACCGGTAATGTAAACAATAAATGCAAAAAAACACACATAATTCGCATTATAAAGAATTTATAGACAGATGAATGACAAAGGGTCTTTTATCTGTCTTTTTTTTGGTGTAAAATTAGTATATGTTTAAGCGAATCAAAGAATTACTCAATAAAATTTTTGGCGGTAATAATATGGATAAAGATTTACTTAGAACCAATGACTTCCCATCCGACGAATCCGCAAACGATGTGTTTATAGGATTTGATGCAGATGCAGCAGTGGATTCTACAGTTGTAGTACCAAGTAAAAGTAACGATGTTTCCTCTGAAGATGAAAGCGAAGGCGATGCATCACTCATAAAGGATGTGTCCGTCGATGTTTCCGAGCACATTATCAAAGCTGC
>CACYBJ010000206.1 GCA_902772565.1 uncultured Lachnospiraceae bacterium
ATCCAGTATGAGATACAGACTGTTATCCAAAACAAAATTGTATTCATAGCTCATTCCGTCATGAATTTCCGGCGGAATAAAATTGATTTTGGATTCGTTCTGAGTGATGTCAAATTCCATGGTAACGGTTTTACCGGCATAGTCCGGCGGCAGATTCGCATAGGTTTTACCGTAGCCCAGCATGAGGCTGTTCTCGTCACCAAGGCTGTAGAGCAATCTGTCTCCGAGACGCACTCTTACTATGGAATGATTCTGATAAAAAACAATTATGGGATTAGGCACAAACCCATCGGGCATTTCAAAAGAAAGGGTAATATGATCGCCCTTTACCATGGGGGTATCAAACGCAAATGTCATAAGGTCCACATCGTTATAGACCTCATCATTACGCGTAACATTACAGTGAGAAGTTATGGTTATATAGTCATCCCTCTTCTTCTCCCTTTTAATGTCGAAAAGAAATTTTGAAAACACGACAACCGCCAGAAACGCAATCAAAAAACTGCAGACTATAGCAAACCTGTTTTTTGCTGCGGTTGTCACATTATCTCTGCCCATGTTTTTCCCCCGTAAGAATACCGGCCGCATGCGGCCACGTTAAATACTATAATTCATTTTAACACAGAACCCCAAAACCTTCATATCAAAAATACTGACAATTCTGTTATACAGGCATATGCCGCTGCACTTTTAAAAAAATCAGTCGTGAAATATGTCACTTAACGCATCTGCCGTGTTAATTACAAAACATGAAGCCGAGTGCGGTTTTACGGTACAAATTGTATTTCTTTTGTGTTAGAATAGATACATAGGTTTCGGACAGCCCGTCTGTACTGAAACTGCGGTCTTTGGGGAAAGACCAAAAATTGTTTTTTTCGAGGAGGTTATATGGCAAAAACAGCAAAAGACGTGATGCAGTTCATTAAGGACAATGACATCAAAATGGTTGACTTTAAAATGGTTGACATTAACGGTCAGTATCGTCACGTTACCATTCCGGCTCAGAATTTCTCCGAGCAGACACTAATCGACGGCATCGGTTTCGATGCATCAAACTACGGCTATGCAGTGGTTGAGAAGTCCGACATGGTCTTCATCCCCGACCCTGACACAGCTCTTATCGATCCTTTCTGCGAAATCCCGACTCTTTCCATGACAGGAAACGCAATGATTATCGATTATCCGCAGAACAGACCTCTCGCACAGTATCCGAGAAACATTGTAAATGCCGCAGAACAGTACATGAAGGACAGCGGAATCGCCGACGAAATGTACATTCTTCCGGAGTTTGAGTTCTACCTTTTCGATGAGGTAGGCTGGAGCGTGTCACCCTATTCCAACTCCGCTACCATCGACGCCGAGCAGGCACACTGGAACAGCGAAATCAACGGACAGGGCATTATCGTTCCGAAGCAGAAGCATTATCACATTGCAATGCCTTTCGACAGAACCTATGACTGCCGAAGCGAAATGATCATGCGCATGGAAGAAGCAGGCATTCCGATCAAGTACCACCATCCGGAAGTCGGCGGCGCAGGCCAGTTCGAAATCGAGCCGAAGCTTGGTCTCATGCACAAAATGGCCGACGATACAATGACCATAAAATATATTATCCGTAACACAGCTCTTGAGTACGGCAAGACAGCAACTTTCATGCCGAAGCCGGTGGCAGGCGAGGCCGGAAACGGAATGCATGTTCACATGCTTCTCATGAAGGACGGTAATCCTGTATTCTCTGACGATAACGGATACTCCCATCTTTCCGAAACAGCTCACTATTTCATGGGCGGACTTCTTAAGCACATTGCTTCTCTTTGTGCTATTACGAATCCTTCTACCAACTCCTTCAAGCGACTGGTACCGGGCTTTGAAGCACCTGTAACCGTGGGTTATGCAACTTCCAACAGAAGTGCGGTTATCAGAATTCCTGCCTATGCTAAGACTCCTAACATGAGAAGATTCGAGCTCAGAAATCCGGATGCAACCTGCAACCCGTATTTCTGCTATGCCGCAATCCTTATGGCAGGTCTTGACGGTGTTAAGAACAAGATCGATCCTCATGCCAACGGCTGGGGTCCTTACGACTTCAACCTCTTCGCTCTTTCCGACGAAGAAAAGGCAAAACTTACAGGTCTTCCAACAAGACTTGAGGATGCTCTTGACGCCCTTGAGGCAGATAACGACTACTTAACTGCCGGCGGCGTATTCCCGAAGGAACTCATTGAGAACTTCATTAAAACCAAGAGAGCCGAATGTGCGGAAATGTCAAAGATTCCGACTCCGGCCGAGTTCGAGAAGTATTACAATCTGTAAACAGTTAAAAGTTAAAAGCAGGAAGACGGAACCGTGTACCGCCCTCCTGCTTTTTTATCTGCATATACCCCTAGTATATCGGAATATGACCGATCAAGTTATCTTTCTATCAGTTGCCCTGTACCGGTGCCGGTGTAGGTTCTACAACCACTGTTCCAAGGTCTTCGCCGCAGAACTCACCGATTACTCTGATCATCATTTCGTTTAAAAGTTCGCTGTCGTAATCTGTGGAATTTGCCGGTGTTTCATGAGCATAACCGATGCCTGAATTGTCATCCAGGAAAAGATATGTTCCGCCTGTAAGTACGGCATAACTTCTGAAGATTGCCTCGGTTTCGGCATCTGCACCGCTTGACATAACCGGAATGATTCTTACGCCCATTGCTGCAGCCTGTACAACCAGTTCCGCAAGTTTTTCTGCATCTTCATCGTGCGGAGGCGCATCAAGTACTACGAACATGAGCTTGATGGAATCTTCGTTCCAGTTGTGCTCGTTAAGAGCGTTGTCAAAGGCTTCGTAAACAGCTTCCGGAAAATCTCCGCCACCTGCTGCATACTGCTCTCCTACAATCTTGGATACTTCCTTGGCATCGTCTCTGAAGTCGAAGTATCTGACAAGGTATTCGTCTTCCTGATCGCGGTAGAAATTAACGCTGGTTCTGATGCTCTTGCCTGTCTCATCTTCGGCACGCTCAATAACATCCTGAATTTCTGCCTTTAAGTAATCAAGCTCGTCACCCATGGAACCTGTGGTGTCGACGAGAAACATAAGGTCAACGTTTACATCTTTGTTTGCGCTGTCAACTTCCACTTCCCCTTCATTCTTTGAATTGGCGATTTCGGAAAGCTTGTACTCATCGTAGCTGCCATCTGCCTTATAGACTCTTACGCCGTCCGGGGCCTGTGCCTGACCGTCAAGTCCGGTAAAGAGGTAGGCATTTCCGTTGATATCGGAAATCGCACTGTATACTTCCTTGCCATTTGCCGTGAGCGCCACCTTAACGCCCAGAATCGAGTCTTCTCCGTTGTGCACATGAATTACTACCCTTGAATCGGAAAGCACCTTCCAGGGGCTTAAAACGTCCGAGTCGAAGCTTCTTAAATAATTATCCCAGTTAAGAAGATCTCTTAACTCTCCTCCGGTAAGAGTTCCGGCCGCTATTGAATTAAGATAATCATCATCAACATAATCATCATAACCGCCATCATATTCAGAGTCAGATGCTACATCCTTTGAGGAAGCAGAGTATTCGGAAACCGAATCGGTATATGCCATGTCTCCCGCTCCTTCTGCAAAGGCTCCTTCCCAGAATCCGGAACCCGATCCTTTTATTTCTCCGTCACCGAATTCTGCCTTTGCTGTCTTGTCAGCTGCTGATGCATCACCGCTTGTTGCTGTCACATGCTCACCGTTTGTTACGCTCTTGCTGTCAGATATGCTTTTGCCGCAGGAACACATTAACATTGCCGCTGCAAGTATAACCGCTGTAATCTTAAACTCTTTTTTTCCTGTCCTCATAGTTTTACTCCTTTATGTCTGATAGTCTTTTTCATAATGAAAAATGCATTTCCCTAAGTCCCGGCTTTTTACTGCCTTTCAAACATAATAACGACAGGCAGTTTCTTTTTGTGACAATTCCAT
>CACYBJ010000207.1 GCA_902772565.1 uncultured Lachnospiraceae bacterium
GGCTGTGTTCCTTGACACGGCAACTCTTGACTATACCTACGTTCCCGTAACACTCGGGGATGCAAAGATCGTTATCATGAACACCAATAAAAAGCGTGGACTTAACGATTCCAAATACAACGAAAGAAGAGCAGAGTGCGAGGAAGCACTTGCTGATCTTCAGACAAAACTTGATATCAAAACTTTGGGCGATCTTGATGAGAAGACTTTCGATGCCAACCAGATGCTCGTAAAGAATCCGGTGGCAAGAAGACGTGCAAAGCATGCGGTATATGAAAACCAGAGAACAATCAAGGCTGTTGATTATCTTAAGGCGGGAGACCTTAAGGCATTCGGCGGACTTCTCAATGAGTCTCATATTTCTCTTCGTGACGACTTTGAAGTTACCGGAAAGGAACTTGATACTCTTGCATCTGCCGCATGGCATCAGGAAGGAGTTCTGGGCGCAAGAATGACAGGCGCAGGCTTCGGAGGATGCGGTGTTGCAATCGTAAAGACTGCCAACGTTGAGGCGTTTATCAAGAACGTAGGCGACATTTACAGAAAGGAAATCGGCTATGATGCCGCTTTCTATGTAGTCGAGGTTGGAAACGGTCCTTCACGTATATAAATTGAATATTCGCTAAACGTATTTAGAGTACTGTTAACATTTAGAAATAGGGAATTGGGGAAATGATAAATTTAACAGAGGAAAACAAGAAAACGCTACTTACGATATTTTCTAAAAACATGACAGCCTACCGAAAGGCTATGAAAATATCTCAGAAAGAATTCGGAGAGCTGATAGGAATAACCAGACAGACTGTGAGTTCCATCGAAAGAGGAGCTTACAATCTTACCTGGCCCATATTCCTGTCAAGTCTCCTTGTGTTCTCGGGCAACGCTCAGTCCAGGCAGATGGTACTGAACTCCGTTGCCGGAGACAATGTGCTTACGTCCTACCTTGAATCCATGATGCCGGTGAAATCCACCAAGAATGTTCATGAGTTCAATGAGGTGGCACGTCAGATAGAGTACGCCTACTGCGTAATCAGCGACGAGCCGGGCTGTCCGATCAAGGAAACCGACAGCAACTTCAGGGAATTAAGCGGAATTGAGGAAAACGAATTTCCTTCTTTCTTCGACTGTATAAGTGAGGATGACACCCCTGTGGTGAAGGAAATCCTTGAAGAAAGAATCAAAAAGCAGATGTATGTCAATCTGGAATTCAAGCTCCTTTCAAAGGACGGGGGCGGTACGTCTGTTAACTGTGTCATAAGACGTCAAAAGAAACTCATGAAAGACGGACTTTTCGACGTTATCATTACGCCGCTTACCGGAGGAGTTCTGCATGATCATTCTGTTTCCGGAATGATGGATGTTATCCCGGTAGGTACGGTTATCTATGAAATCAACCGAGACTCCGAGTCCGGCGGTCTCGAACTTTACTATGCCAACGAGGCATTCTACGATGTAATCGGTCATTCCAAGGAAAGATTTGCCAATATCCACAACAATGACATTGTAAACATAATATCGGTAGATGACGCGCGAAAGGTAAAGAGGATTTTTACCGTTCACGAGGAAGATTCCCAGATGCAGATGGACGCCCGCGTTAACGTTTTCGAAGGCGATCCCAGATGGGTTCATATTAACTCCAAGGTTATCAGAAGCGATGATTCATTAAGCATTGTTGTGCTTGTTCTTACCAATATTACAACAAGAATCAATCAGGAAATGACCATGAAGTATCAGCTGGACCGTTACAGACAGCTGGACGAAGTTCTTGAAGATCTTCAGTTCAACTATGAGGTTGAGGAAGATAAGTTCACTATTCCGGTAATGTTCGGAAAGTTCGTTACGGGCAACAATGTCATCAAGCATTTCATTGCAGAGGGCAAGAGCCGCAACTACGTTCATCCGGAAGACAATAATCTTTATCAGACCCAGTGGAGCAACGCTCTCGCAAAGGGCGGCAAGAGTACCGCCGAGTACAGACTTAAAATCAAGGACAATACCTATCACTGGTGCCGTGTAATCCTTAACTGTGTAGTGGGCGAGGAAGGCGAAATCAGTTACGTTTACGGTCGTATTCTTATTATCGACGAAGAAAAGAAGATGATGAAGGAACACAAGGATGACAGAATCCTTATTAACCGTCTTTCATCCACCGACCGTCTCACAAAGCTTTACAACAGAACAGCATTCCGCGGACGTGTTCAGGAAGTTCTCAAGGACGAATCCATGGGTCCGGTGCATGCCATCTGCTACATGGATATCGACAACTTCTCCTTTGTCAATGAAAAGTACGGCTATCCCGCAGGCGACAGGCTGCTGGTGGAATTTGCCCAGATTTTCCTCAGAAAAGGAAAGAAGTGCTTCGGATGCAGACCTCACTCCGACCTTTTCATCGTTTATATTAACGAAGAAGGAAAGAGGGAAGTTTTAGAGAAGATCAATAACTGGACCAAGCTCTTTATAGAGCATCAGGAAAAACTCTTCCCCGGCATTAACCTTCGCGTAAGTACAGGTATCTTCTTTATTCAGTCCACAGGTACCGATATCAACCAGGCTATTTCCAATGCCAACATGGCACGTAAGGTTATTAAAGAGAACAAGCTCAAGAGCATGTGCATCTTTACGGATACCCTTAAGGAGCGCCGTGATTACGAGCAGCGCATACTCGGTGGTGTTGACGATGCCATCAAGAACGGCAAGATTGAGATTTTCCTTCAGCCTAAGTTCGTAATGGAAACCGGCGAAATCGTGGGAGCGGAAGCTCTTGCAAGATGGAAGAATGACGACGGAAGCTACAAGAACGCCGAGGATTTCATTCCTATACTTGAATCCTCAGGTAAGATCATGGATCTTGACTTCTGCGTTTATACAAAGATTCTTCAGACCATAAGAAAATGGAAGCGAGAAGGAAGAGAAGTTCCGAAGCTTTCGGTAAACTTCTCCAACAGACATAATTCCTA
>CACYBJ010000208.1 GCA_902772565.1 uncultured Lachnospiraceae bacterium
GGGGGGATGAAATGGAATCAGCAGCAAAAACTCAAAAAGCACCGCTCACCCGTTTCGGTGAGTTTGAATTCTTAAAGGCACTGGCAATCCTGGGGCTTCCTTTTGTTCATATTCTGGAGTCTGCTCTTGAAATCGATGCCCAGTCAAAGGGACTTGTGGAATTAACAACTCCTGTCATAGGTCTTTGCGTCTTCGGCCCTTCCGTGTTTATGATCTGTATGGGATTCGGAATCGGCGGCGGAAAGACTTCTTACAAATCCATCAGAGACTCCGGTATTCAGTTTCTCCTGATTGGTTTTCTTCTTAATATCGTCAGATGGTTTATCCCCGGATGTATCAGTGCGGCGGTAATTCACACCAATCTCATGGAGGATATAACATACTGTCTCACATCGGATATTTATTATTTTGTGGGACTGTTTTTCATATTCTATGCCTACACGAAGAAATTTAAAATCCCTACAACAACCGTAGTGGTGATAAGTCTGGGTACTCTTACCGTAAACAATGCCCTGACACCGATCATACATGAGCATGTAACAAATCCTATAGCATCTGCCATTTTGGGAAACATGATCTATGTGGATTACACCAGCTGTTTCCCCTTTATGTCATGGCTGATCTTTCCCATGGTGGGAGTCGTATACGGTGAAATCCTCAAAAAGTCCACCGAGGAATACAGGGCCGAGTTTATGCGCAAGATGATATCCTTCTCGTCCCTGGGCTTTATAGCCTTCACGTTTTTCCTCTGGTCATACGATATAGACATATATAAAGTTCTGGTATCTCCGGAGAATGACTACATAACGGACCTTCCCAATGTGATCATGCTGGTGCTCCTTGCCAATAATATTATAGGTATTACATATTTCCTGTGCAGAGCCATCGGAAACAGCAGATTCATGGAGTTTATGCTCAGGATTTCCGCATTCATCATTCCTTTCTATCTGCTCCAGTGGGTTATTATCTCATGGATCTTTTACGGATATCAGATTTTCCGCATTCCGCCCCACAGTTTCGGAATCATGGAATTCATTATTTCCTCGGTTTTGGTAATGGCTGTCTGCATCTGGGTTTCCCTTAAGTACGGCATGAAGATCATGAAACTGATATTAAAGATAACCACTTTTAAGAAGAAAAGAAAGAAGAAAGGCGCCGGAAAACCGGTTCAGAGAAAGGAAAAGGCCAATGAAGAATAAAAAGTATCCCTATTACGAGCCGGCTCAACTTGAGAATCTGTCGGATATGCTTGAGAAGAAGGCGGCATATGCCGGAGAAAAGACAGCTCTCAGATTTCGTAAGGGCAAGAAAACCATAGAATCAAAGACCTACAGGGAACTCTACAGCGAAGTAAAAGCCGCTGCGGAGTATGTTGAAAAGACCTGCGGCAAAGGAAATCACATCGGTCTCATAGGGGAAAACTCCTATGAGTGGCTTCTTGCGAGTCTTGCAGCGGTAACATCCGGCAGCGTCGCGGTTCCCATGGATAAGGGACTTCCGGCGGATGAAATCGCCGAACTGATTAAAATGGCAGATGTGAACGTGGTTTTTGTTTCCGATACCTATGCGGATCTGGTTGAGGAAGTAAAAGACATCAAAGTCTTTTCGCAAAAGGAACTTCGAAAGCTGGCCACAGGGACAGAATCGGATTACAAACTCTACAGGCCGGAAAGCAGCGAACTTGCTTTTATATTCTTTACTTCGGGTACTTCGGGAAAGAGCAAGGGCGTAATGCTCAGCCACGGAAATGTGGCAGCCGAAATCATGGGTGCAAGTTCCCTCTTTAATCCGGAAGGTGACAGCACGCTTTCGGTGCTGCCTTTCAACCATGCCTTCGGGCTTATTGTTGCGGTATATATGGCTATCAATTACGAAACCACCGTATTTATAAACAAGAGCCTTAAGAGCGTTAAGGATGATCTTGCCGAATCAAAGCCGGATATAGTAATGCTGGTACCGCTCTTCATCGAAACTTTTTATAAGCAGATAATGGAGGCCGTAAAGTCAGAGGGCAAAGAGAAAAAACTGAAGCAGGGAATAAAGATTTCAAATGGCCTGTTAAAAGTGGGTATAGACCGCAGAAGAAGACTGTTCGGAAGCATTCTTGATGTGTTCGGAGGAAGATTAAGGTGGATCATTTCCGGCGGTGCTCCTCTGGACCCTTTCTATGTGGAACAGTTCAGGAATTTCGGTGTTGAAATCCTTAACGGATACGGAACCACCGAGTGTTCCCCCTGCGTTGCGGTAAATCGTAACTATCATCATAAAGACGGCAGTGTGGGATGCCTTGTTCCGGGAATGGAAGCCGCCGTTTCCGAAGAGGGTGAGGTGCTTCTTAAGGGAGATGTGGTAATGCAGGGTTACTACGGTAATCCGGAGGCTACATCCGAGGTGCTTACTGACGGATGGTATCATACGGGAGATCTGGGACATATCGATAAGGACGGATTCATCTTCCTTACGGGACGGGCCAAGAACCTTATAATCCTCAGCAACGGCGAGAACATTTCTCCCGAGGAGATAGAAACCGATATCCAGCGCGATCCCGGCGTGTGCGAGGTACTTGTATACGGCGTTAAGAACAAGCTGGCGGCCGAGATCTTCCCCGAGGAAGCATTCCTTGGCAACAGTGAGTATTTTGAAAAACTCATAGAAAAGGTGAACGAGGGACGTCCTGCCTACAAACAGGTGGCTTCCGTAAGGCTTCGTGACGTGGAATTTATCAAAAATACCACAAAAAAGATAGTTCGCTACAAAAACCTTCCGGAAGATGCCAAAATGTAATGCACGCAACGTTTGTTTATGTGATATGATTTTTATGAATCCAAAAGGATTTATGTCCCGCATGCGGGTTTTGCGGGAACAAATATGAATAAAGGAGAAGATTGTTATGTTTGATAGAACCGTTGATTTGTTATCTGAATTTGTTGATGTGGATCCTTCCGATATTTCCGAGGATACAGCTCTTGTGGACGACCTTGGACTCAGTTCTCTGGACGTTATTAAAATCGTTTCCGCATTTGAAGATGAGTTCGATGTGGAAATTCCGGACCGCATCATACCCACATTCCGTACGGTAGGGGATGTGGTTAAGTTCCTTGAAGAAAATGCGGAATAACCCTCCGGCAGAACAGTTTCGGCATTGCGTAAAATGCCGGCAAAAATGCAGCATGACTGCGGAATGGTGGGCGATATGAAAAAAACAGACAGAGCGAACATA
>CACYBJ010000209.1 GCA_902772565.1 uncultured Lachnospiraceae bacterium
AATTAATGAGCACGAGCAGATACTCGAAGCCATTAAGAGAAGAGATGAAAAAGAAGCAGAAAGAATTTCCAACCTTCATATCGTCAATACCATGGCCAACTTAAGAAAGCGCGGTATCTTAAAAGAAGTCGGCAGTCTTGAAAACTAATTGAGCAATAATAAAACGAGGAAGATTACTCTTCCTCGTTTATTTTTTCCCATTCGTCCATCAAACTCATGAGCTTTTCTTCGATTTCGCCCTGTTCTTTGGTCAGTTTATTTAGTTCGTAGGAATTGGTTGCCACATCCGGCTTTGCCATTTCTTCTTCAATGGCAGATGCCCTGGCCTCAAGCTTCTCTATTTCGCTTTCTATGGCATTGATACGGGAAGCCTTTTTGCGCTTTTTAGCTTCCAGTTCCTTTTGCTTCGCCCAGTCAAGCTTGCCTTCCGATATAACCGGTCCGGCAGATGCCTTGGTATCGTTCTTAAATACCGTATTCTCCACAGTATCCTTTTTGTTAAGATAATACTCGTAGTTGCCGTCGTAGTTAACGAAGGTTTTATTTGTCAGGTCTATGATTCTTGTGGCGGTGCTGTTAATAAAATAACGGTCATGGGAGACATAAAGCACAGTGCCTTCATAGTTTTTTATGGCATCTTCAAGGATTTCCGAAGACATGATATCCAGATGGTTTGTAGGCTCGTCAAGCATAAGGAAATTGGACTTTGAAAGCATCAGCTTAGCAAGTGCAACTCTGGCCCTTTCTCCACCGGAAAGCTCGGAGTTAAGCTTGAAAACATCATCTCCCGTAAAAAGGAAGGCGGCAAGAGTGTTTCTTACCTTGGTATTGTCAAGATCCGGATAGGCATCATGTATTTCATCGAAGGCTGTTTTGTTCATGGAAAGGTTCAACTGTTCCTGATCGTAGTAGCCCGGATAAACCTTGGCCCCCAGTGTAACCTTGCCTGCATCCTTCGGAACAATACCGCAGATGATTTTAAGAAGAGTAGTCTTTCCTGTTCCGTTATCACCTATAATAGCCACTTTCTCGCCGCGACGGATAAGCGTTGAGAAATCTTCGAAGAGAAGATTGTTATCGTAGGATTTTGAAAGACCTTCGATTTTAAGTACATCCATACCGCTTAGAATGTTTGGTGTAAGAGTAAGATTCATGCTCTTTGGATCGGCAGATGGTTTATCGAGAACCTCCATTTTGTTAAGCATTTTCTCACGGCTTTCCGCACGCTTTATGGATTTTTCCCTGTTATAGGATTTTAACTTTTCGATTACGGCTTCCTGATGCTTTATTTCATCCTGCTGCTTAAGCCAGGCATTCTGTTCGGCCTTTCTGATGGCAGCCTTCTTTTCTGCGAAACTGTCATAGTTGCCGTTGTAAACTCTGGACTTTGAATTCTCAAGTTCGATGATCTTGGTGGCCATCTTGTTGATAAAGTAGCGGTCGTGGGAGATTACAAGCACAGCCCCCTTATAGGAAGCCAGATAGGTCTCCAGCCACTTTACTGAATTCATATCAAGATGGTTGGTGGGCTCGTCAAGAAGAATGATATCGGGATTTGAAAGCAGGAGCTTCGCAAGGCTCACTCTTGTTTTCTGACCTCCCGAAAGAGTATTTACGTTTAAATCAAATTCTTCTTCGGTAAAACCGAGACCTTTCAGTACGCCCGTAACCTCGCTTTTGTATGCATAACCGTTTAAGGATTCGAAGGTGTGGTTGGCATCCGCATACTGTCTCATAAGAGTCTCCAGCTCTTCTCCGGAAGCATTCTGCATGCTTGTTTCAAGACTTCTGATGCGCGCCTCAAGGTCGATTACATCTTTCTTCATCAGCAGGATTTCGTTGTAGATGGTGGAATCTGCCGAAAAGGACTGATGCTGGGAGAGGTATCCGAGAGTGGCATCCTTGGAAAGGATTACATTACCGCCATCCTGGGACAATTCACCTACTATTATTTTAAAAAGCGTAGACTTGCCTGCGCCGTTAATACCGACAATTGCTGCCTTTTCATTGTTTTCAATGTTAAAGGAAACATTATCCAGAATGCAGTCTTCGCCGAAACTTTTTGAAATTTGTGAAACCTGAAGTATCATAATATTATTTCCGTGTTTTAAACATATTTTTTAACCGCATAATTTTATCACAGTTATTATTTTTCAGTCAACCGAAGCGGAAATATGGTATAATTTAGTATATGAAAAGAGTACTTAGTAAAAAACAGGCTGCTTTTATAGACAGCTTTACCATAAACAATGGGACGCCCGAACTTACACTTATGGAAAGGGCGTCTGAATTTGTTGCATCCGTTGCGGAATCCTTTCTTAAAGCCAACACTTCCGCACGTATTCTCGTGGTATCCGGCTTTGGAAATAACGGTGGAGATGCGGTCTGTGCCGCAAGAATACTGATTTCAAAGTATCCTAAGGCTGATATTACTGTTGCTCTAATTGATGATAAGAAAATATCCGAATCTCTCAGATACCAGATTGAAAAACTTGAGCGTACTGAAAGTGAAACATGCAGGAACGGTTCTCTGGAGGTTATTCCGCAGTCCATGTCTTTTTCTGAATGGGCAGCCAAATATAAAGTCTTTGATATTATAATTGACGGCCTGTTCGGGGTAGGCCTTAAAAGGGATGTTACAGGCAGGTTTTCGGATGCTGTGGATTACATAAACTCGCAGCATGATAAAGGCGCCAAAGTGATTGCAGTGGACATTCCCAGCGGAATCGACGGTTCCACCGGACAGATTCTAGGTATTGCGGTTAAAGCCGATGTTACGGTTACTTTCGGAGCCTTAAAGACAGGCCATGTTACCTATCCCGGCCGAAGCTATACAGGTACCGTAAAGGTATTTGACATAGGCTTTGATGAACTGGCTTACTACGATGAAAACTTCGGCTGCGACATGGAAGTGTCAGATGATAATTATACATCCTTCCTTCCAAAAAGAAGCCCCGATTCCAACAAGGGTACTTACGGAAAGGTTCTTGTGGTAGCCGGCTGCGATGATATGCCCGGAGCCTGCATACTGTCTTCCAAGGCAGCCCTCAGGTGCGGCGCAGGGCTCGTATCTGCCTGTTCTTCTGAAAAGGTACTAAACAGCCTTATTACCGTGCTTCCGGAGGCGGTTCTTTCGCCTGAAGAAAAATATCTTAAGAATAACGTTTTCGGAGAACTTTTTGAAAAGTACGACGCAGTGGTCTTAGGACCGGGTTTTGGAAAAGGAGATAATGCTTTAAAAAAGGCAGATGCCCTCTTAGGCTTTGCAAAGTCATGTAGTAAAGAATCCAAGGCTCCCGTATTTGTTCTTGATGCGGACTTGCTTAACATACTTTCCGATAAAATGAACTCTTTGGGGTTTTCGTCCCATAATGATAGAGTGCAGTGGCTTGATAAGAATCTGCCGAAGAATTCGGTTCTTACTCCTCACAAAAAGGAACTCTCAAGACTGTTAAATATTTCCATGGAGGAACTTAAGGAACTTGTAAGTACTGCCGAATATCTTTCCGGGAACTCGGGACTTGTTTGGGTTCTTAAGGATGCGGCAACACTAATTACCTCTCCCGGAAACATATACATAAATACCAGCGGAAACAACGGCATGTCCACTGCAGGCTCAGGAGATGTGCTCACCGGCATAATTGCCGCATTTGCCGCCCAGGGAAGTAATGCATATGCCGCAGCCAGGGCAGGCGTTTATATACACGGCCTGGCAGGAGATTATGCAAAGGATATTTACAGCGAGTATGGTGTCATGGCAAGTGACATGGCAGATGCCGCCGCTGTGGTAATAAAAAACTTGATCAATAATAATGACATTTAGATGCTTATATGGCATTATAATATTGTGCGCCAAACCCGGCGGTTAGTATTAAATCATGTAAACAAGTGTCAGTTATAGCTGAAAGGAAGTATTATGGACGATTCTCCCCGACAAGGTTTTTCCGAAAAACTAAGGAAATTCATAAAGAACAGGGATATGAACGACGAAGAAGTGCTCGCAGTCGTTGACGAATTCAAAAATCAGGGCGTAATAGAAGAGGACGAAGCCGAGATGATTTCCAACGTTATTGACTTCTCCGATACCAATGTGGGGGACATAATGACCCACCGCTCAAAAATTGACTTTATTGAGAAGGGTGAGACAGTTGAGTCGGCTCTAAAACTCATGCTTAAAGAAAACCACACCCGTTTTCCGGTGTTTGGTGAATCCATAGATAAGGTGGAAGGTGTTCTTTATGTGAGGGACCTTATGAAAGCCTATATGGATGGTAAGAAGGATATGCCGGTAATGCGTTTCGCAAGAGAGCCTCTGTTTGTGCCCGACACCATGCTTCTTGATACGCTTTTTGAAACTCTCAGGGAAAAAAGAACTCACTTCGCCATTGTTATCGATGAATACGGCCAGACTGCCGGCGTTGTCAGCATGGAAGATCTTATTGAAGAGATAGTCGGCGACATTTACGATGAGTATGACCAGGAGGACGACGAAGTAACACTTACCGGAGACGGCGAGTACAGGCTTTCGCCGGAAATCCGACTGGACGAACTTGCAGAGGAACTTCCGGAAACAGTGCTTTCGGAAGACGAACTTGATGACTTTGATACTTTGAACGGACTTCTTGTTTCGAAACTGGGACACATTCCGGACAAGGGAGAGCGCGCGGAAGTAAGCTGCGCCGGATATCTTTTCAGAATCTATTCGGAAACCGGAAGAGTGATTACGGACATTACCGCCGTTAAAGTTACGGAAGAGCCATTGGAAGACTAAGCGCGTGCCGTGGCCGGATTTTATTATCAGACATGAAAAAAGGAAGCAGGGGGGCTTCCTTTTTTGCGAATATAAATAATAGGGTGGGAGTAGAAAGCTCTCTCAAACTTTCAATTGTATTCTAACCCTCGATTGTGAACATTCAGTGTTTCAAATATGTTCAGTTTTCAAACAATCTGTGACAGTATGTTTAATAAATTATTATGAAAATATCAATACTTTGTGTAGGAAAAATCAAAGAAAAATTCTATTCGGACGCTGTAGCCGAGTACATGAAAAGGCTGGGAAGATACGCTGATGTGACCATTTACGAAGCGGCAGATGAAAAGACTCCCGACGGTGCCTCAAAGGAACTTGAGCGTCAGATAAAGGAAAAAGAAGGGAAACGTCTGCTTGACAAGTGGGACAGTTCAGCCTATACCTTCGTGCTGGCAATTAACGGAAAGCAGTTCTCATCTGAAAAGTTTTCCGAAAAGATTGAAGAGCTGGGCGTTTACGGCACCAGCCACATTCAGTTTGTAATCGGAGGCTCCCTTGGACTTTCCGATGAAATAATAAAAAAGGCTGATGCGTTATTGTCATTTTCTCAAATGACCTTTCCGCACCAGCTCATGAGAGTTGTGTTACTTGAACAGATTTACAGGGCCTACCGGATTATGAAAAACGAGCCCTATCATAAATAAGAAACCTGTTATCTGGTTCCGAATATTCTGTCGCCTGCATCCCCGAGTCCCGGGCAGATGTAGGCGTTTTCATTTAAGCATCTTTCAAGAGAGCCTACATAGATCTGTATGTCCGGATGAGCCGTGGCAAGCTTCTTAAGTCCTTCGGGGGCTGCGAGAAGGCACATGAACTTAATGCGCTTTCCGCCGTACTTCTTGATACAGTCAACTGCAGCAATTGCAGAGCCGCCGGTGGCAAGCATAGGGTCGGTAACTACAACGATACGTTCTTCGATGCTGTCCGGAAGTTTACAATAGTACTCATGTGGCTCATGTGTATCAGGGTCTCTGTAAAGACCGATGTGTCCGACCTTTGCATTGGGCTCCAGTTCCAGAATTCCGTTGGTCATGCCGAGACCGGCCCTAAGTATCGGTACCAGTGCCAGTTTCTTTCCGTTTATCATGGGAGCCATTGTTTTTTCGAGGGGCGTTTCTACTTCCACATCTTCGGTTTCAAGATCCCTTAACGCTTCATAAGCCATGAGCATGGCCACTTCATTCACAAGAGCACGGAACTCGTAGGTTCCGGTGTTTTTGTTTCTTAAAACGCTGATTTTATGCTTAATAAGGGGGTGATCCATTATGTATATGTTTGGATTGTTTCTTAAGTCCATGGTGACCTCCTGATTAGTTGTTTGACTAATAATAACAGTATTATAGGTTATTTACAAGTAAGTCAGATTCAGGCATTGTGAAATCGTATTATGTTTCTGTTATAGCCGGTGGTTACAAGGTAAGTTTTTTCTTTATGTGCTTCCATGAGTCCGCTGAGGACATATCCGCTGAGACCTTCTATATGTAAATCAGGGTCTGTTATGTCAAATAAATCGCCTGAGTCACGTTCAACGATCAGCACCGAACCATCCTCGAAGAAGAGAGAGAGTTCAAACAGAATCGGTGTTTTGGACTGCTTGTTCTTTTCAAGTATAGTAAGACCTATTTCTTCCACAAAGAGTGATGCATGAGAAACTGCTTTTGCCGAATATCCGCGGGAAGAAAGACATGCGCCTACCTGCTTTGAAAGGGCGGCTGCTGAATCTGCCGTAAGAGTATCGTCTATTACTTCAATGTCCGAATCGATGTTTTTAAGCAGGAAGGGGAAATTGTCCTTTCCGAATCTCAGATATACATAGCCGTATGCGAATATAAGTGTCAAAAACGGTGCAATAATGAATCCTGCCCACAGGCCGTTTAAACCAAAGAGCAGCGAACCTGCTATCGGAAGAAGCATATACAATGCGCCGTTTTGAAGCATGGCAAATGCCAGCGCCATTCGTATATGGTCGATCAGCATATAGTAGGATGTGGTCAGTGATACCACGCTGCACAGCACAAATCCAAGGCATACAATCCTAATTGCTGCAATGGATGGCTCAAGGGCTGCACCCTTGGTTATTCCGAAAAGACCGCAGAACTGCTTTGCGAAAACGAGAATAAGACCTGTGGCTATTAATCCTTCAAGGACCGCTGCCTTAAATCCGGACTTCATAACCCTCTTTATGAGCACATGATTTTTCTCTCCGAAATAGGTTCCTATAAGGGGCTGCATGGCCATTCCGACGCCGTCAAGTACTACGCTGAACTCAATAAGGCTAACCACTACCGCAAGGGTTACCAGTGCGGACTGGCCGTAACCAGCAGATACAAAACCTATCATGACATAATCCATGAGGGCCCAGGAAAGATACACCGAAGAGTCAACTATACTGTAGCGTGATGTCAGCAGAAAGTCTCTGAATTTAAGATGCCATGTGAAATGCAGTGAATTGCCTTTGCGGAAGTAATGCCAGATACATGTGAGTATGCCGAGACCGTTTCCGATGATGGATCCGAGAATGATACCGGTCATGCCCATGAATTTAGTAAGTATTATTGAACAAATAATGTTTCCGCCTATCTGAAAAACGTAACAGATGTTGTTGCACAGCTCGTCGCCGTCGCTGTAAACCATCTGCTCAAGATAGAAGATAACTATGGTAAGAAACGCGTTTATCGGGGTAAAACGGTAGTACAGAAGGGCCTGGTCGAGCATTTCTCCGGTGATGCCGTTAATTCTGAAATAGGCATCCTGAATAAACAGAATAGTCAGTGCGGAAATAATACCGATGGAGATGCTGATTATCAGTCCCTGGCTGTATATTTCATCGGCACGTTTCTTTTTCATTGCGCCGATTTCTCTTGTATAAACGATACCGACTCCTGTAGATACAAGGTCTCCGAAGAATGTAACTATACCTGTTACAGGTGTAATGGCATTTATGGCAGCAACGCCTGTCTGGCCGATAAAATATCCGGCGATAATACTGTCGCTAAGAAGCATGAAGTACATAACAGCCTTCGTAAAAGTGCCGGATATAAACATAGAACTGAATTTACGTTCACAGAATCCTTTCATAATCATTCCCCCAAAATGATTTATATACAATAATTATATTATATTTTCCTCGTAGGGGTATAGAGCAATATGAAAAAATATTTATTTTCGACGACATCGAATGGAAAAAGTACATCGAATATATCATTTGGAAAACCACCGGGAATTTGTTATAATATTTAGCGTGGTTTGCGTAACAAACTTGATTGTAAAAGCGGAGGACAGCATGAGATTCAGACCCTGCATTGATATACATAACGGAAAAGTAAAACAGATAGTCGGCGGTTCACTTAAGGATGCCGGCGATTTTGCAAAAGAAAACTTTGTCTCGGAATTTGATGCCGCAAAGTACGCCTCTTTGTATAAGAGCATGGACCTTTACGGCGGACATGTGATCCTGCTTAATTCCAAGGACAGCCCTTATTATGAGGATACAAAAAGAGAGGCTGTATCGGCTCTTTCGGAATTCCCCGGCGGTCTTATGGTAGGCGGCGGCATTAATGCTGCCAATGCATCTGAGTTTATTGAGGCGGGTGCATCCCATGTGGTTGTTACTTCTTACATTTTTGAAGACGGTAATCTGTCCTATGAACGCATTAAGAACATGACTGACGCCGTTGGTGCCAAGCATCTGGTGATTGATCTTTCCTGCCGCGAAAAGAATGGCAGATTCTATGTTGTTACCGACAGATGGCAGACCTTTACCGATGAAGAATTAACCCCTGAGCTTCTTGACAGGCTTTCCGAATACTGTGATGAATTTCTGATTCATGCGGTGGATGCCGAAGGAAAGAAGCAGGGAGTGTCCGAAGCGGTACTTAAGATAATGGTAGATTCAAAAAAGCCTGTTACTTACGCAGGCGGTGTAAGCTCCTTTGATGACATTAAAACCATTAAGGAAATCGGTGAAGGAAAGATAGATTTTACCATCGGTTCCGCCCTTGATCTTTTCGGCGGAGACATGGATTTTGATGAGGTTTTAAGGTATACGAAGGATAATTAATGAAAAATCCGTAAAATACCGTATTTTCCCCCGCCCGCACGGCAAATGTATGGCATTTGCCCTTGTGTTTTTTTATAAAAGTTGTAAAATATTTCTGTATGGGCTTTTGCCCAATTTTAATACCACTAAGGCACAAAAGAGAGGTTATTATGCTTGACATTAAGTTTTTAAGAGAAAATCCCGATGTTGTAAAACAGAACATTAAGAATAAATTCCAGGATCAGAAGCTTCCCCTTGTTGATGAAGTTATCGAACTTGACCAGGAAAGAAGAGCAGCTCAGGGTGAGGCCGATCAGTTAAGAGCCGATCGTAACAAGTTCTCTAGGCAGATAGGTGCTCTTATGGGCCAGGGCAAGAAGGAAGAAGCCGAAGAAATGAAGGCTAAGGTTAAGGAATTCGGTGATAAGCTTGCTGCCCTTGAAGTAAAAGAAAGCGAACTTGACGAGAAGGTTAAGAAGATCATGATGGTTATCCCTCAGATAATCGATCCTTCCGTACCTATCGGTAAAGATGATTCCGAAAACGTTGAAATTCAGAAGTACGGCGAGCCGGTGGTTCCGGATTTCGAGATTCCTTATCATACCGAAATCATGGAAAGATTTAACGGTATCGATCTTGATTCCGCAAGAAGAGTGGCAGGTAACGGTTTCTATTACCTTATGGGAGACATTGCAAGAATCCACTCATCTGTTATTGCATATGCCAGAGATTTCATGATTAACAGAGGATTTACATACTGCGTACCTCCTTTCATGATCAGAAGCGACGTTGTTACAGGCGTTATGAGCTTTGCCGAAATGGAAAGCATGATGTATAAGATCGAAGGCGAGGACCTTTATCTTATCGGTACAAGCGAGCATTCCATGATCGGTAAGTTTATCGATCAGATTGTTCCGGAAGCAGATCTTCCTTACACACTTACAAGCTATTCACCCTGCTTCAGAAAAGAAAAGGGTGCTCATGGTATAGAAGAGCGTGGTGTTTACAGAATTCACCAGTTCGAAAAGCAGGAAATGATCGTTGTCTGCAAGCCTGAGGATTCCATGAAATGGTATGACAAGCTTTGGCAGAACACTGTAGATCTTTTCAGATCTCTTGATATTCCGGTAAGAACACTTGAGTGCTGCTCCGGTGATCTTGCAGATCTTAAGGTAAAGAGCTGTGACGTAGAAGCATGGTCTCCTCGTCAGAAGAAGTATTTCGAAGTAGGAAGCTGCTCTAACCTTGGTGACGCACAGGCAAGAAGGCTCAGAATCAGAGTTAACGGAGAGAACGGCGAGAAGTATCTTGCACACACTCTCAACAATACTGTAGTTGCTCCTCCGAGAATGCTCATTGCCTTCCTTGAGAACAACTTAAATGCCGACGGAAGCGTAAATATTCCTAAGGCACTTCAGCCTTACATGGGCGGAACCGAAAAGATTTTCCCTAAGAACTGATACAGGATAAAGTAGTATTACATGAACAATAAAAACAGGAACAATTCAGAAGAAGGTTTTCTTTCCGAGGCTTCCCAGATAGCAAGAAACAGGGAGAGTTCGGAGGGGTTTTTAAGCGACCTTGTGAACCTTGCCAATTCCGAAGAATATGCCGATATTGACTTTTCCGCGGAACTGGAGGAGGAACTTGCGGAGTCGGTAACCGAAACACCCTCTGTGGCATGGAACAATCCTCTCATAGAAGATTTTAATGTTCCGACGGGGAACACTTCCCCTGTTCCCGAAGAGATTCCCACCCCGGCGCCTAGCTTTGAGCCGGAGCCTGAACCTTTCTTTGTGCCCGAGCCGGATGCTCCCGCACCGGAGCCCGAATCTGCCGAAGAAGCACTTAAAAGGGCCGAAGAGGAACTCTTTGAAGCAGAACTTGCTCTTAAGAAAGCCGAAGCGGAATCTGCCGATGATGATGATTTCGGCGACGAGACCGATGAGGACGAAGAAGAACCTGTAAAAAAGAAAAAGAAGAACGGTATTTCATACTATATCGCCATGGCGATATGTATCGGAGTATTTATTTACAGCGTAGGAAAACTTGCCAACTATTTCTATACCGGTTACAAGTACCGTAAGGATATGGACAAACTTTCCGAAGTGGTAGGAGATATTTCTGCCGACGTTGTAATCAAGGAACCTGACACTCCCGAGATTTTCTTCCCGGACGAACAGGTATATGTTGCATCATCTGCCAACTATGTTGATGAAATCAGCGACGACTGGAAGAATAAATACGCAACCCTGGTTGAGATGAATCCGGACTGTGTCGGCTGGATCAAAATTCCCGATACCAACATTAACTATCCGGTAATGTACACTCCGGGCGATTATGAGTATTACTTAAGACGTGACTTTGAGAAAAAACATCTTATGAGAGGGCTTCCTTTCCTTGCGGAGGGCACTCAGCTTAATGTCAGTCAGAATACACTGATTTACGGTCATAACATGAACGACGGAACCGCTTTCGGTAATCTTCGTAATTATCTTGACCAGTCCTATGCAGATGCCCACAAGTACTGTTATTTCTATACAGCCTACAATCAGGGTGTTTACCAGCTCATGGATGTGGTAATTACCAAGATCTATAATACAGAGGATACCTGCTTTAAGTACTATATGTATTCCGATGTTCTTGATCAGAAACGTTTTGAAACCTATGTTTATTACATGGACAAAATGAGTAGTTTCGATACAGGCGTAGATGCTGTCTGGGGCGACCAGCTCATTTCATTATCTACCTGTTACAAGCGCTATGACAAGGAGAACGGAAGACTTGTGCTTGTGTTTAAGCGTATTCAGTAGTGAATTAATTTAATACCTAAATATAAAAACCTTAAGGCCTAGGCCTTAAGGTTTTTGTTTGCTGTGGAAAGCATCAGCTTGATTCTGTTTAACTGGTTTACTTCGCTGGCTCCCGGATCGTAGTCAATAGCAACTACGTTGGATTCGGGATATCTGAGTTTGAGTTCTTTTATTACACCCTTACCCACAATATGATTCGGAAGACATCCGAAAGGCTGGCAGCACACAATGTTCATGGTGCCGTTTTTAATGAGCTCTATCATTTCGCCTGTAAGGAACCATCCTTCACCGGTCATGTTACCGATGGATACGATAGGTTTGGCATATTCAATGAGTTCCCCAATGTGAGGCATGGGCTCGAAGCGTTTGCTTTTTGTAAGGGCTTCTCTGGCAACCTTGCGACCTTTCTCAATAATGTTAATTGCAAGTTTGTTGAAGAATGCCACCTTTTTGCTCTGTCCCAATGCTTCATGTTTATAAATAGCAGAGTTACAGGAATAGATGAAGAAGTCCATAAGGTCCGGAACAACTGCCTCGGCACCTTCTGCCTCAAGAAGTTCTACCAGATGGTTGTTGGCTTCAGGTGCGAATTTAACAAGGATTTCACCTACAACACCTACCTTCGGCTTCTTTAATTCTTCGTTGATCGGGAAGCTGTCGAAGTCTTTTACAATAGCCTGAATATTCTTTTTGTATTCACTCCACTTACCCTTGTTAATATCCTCGGTAAGCTTTTTGTTCCACTTTTCATAAAGAGCATTGGCAGAACCGGGTTCCAGTTCGTAAGGTCTTACATGATACAGGCATCTCATTAACACATCGCCGTAAATAAGAGCCTGGAATGCGCGCTTAAGCACTCCGTAGCTGTATTTAAGACCGGGATTGGATTCGATTCCCGCCGGGTTGATCGAAATGACGGGGATCTGCTCCATGCCCGCCTTCTTAAGAGCACGGCGGATGAAGGATATGTAGTTTGTAGCACGGCATCCGCCGCCTGTCTGTGTAATAACAAGGGCAGTTTTGTTAAGGTCATACTTTCCGGAAAGGAGAGCGTCCATTAACTGGCCGATTACGCAAAGGGACGGATAGCAGGCATCGTTATTTACATATTTAAGACCTACATCAACAGAGCGTCGTCCGTCATTGTTAAGCACTACAACATTGTAACCTGCGGAACGAAGTGCCGGCTCCACAAGTCTGAAGTGGATAGGAGACATCTGAGGACAAAGAATGGTATAACCTTCTTTTTGCATCTTCTCAGTGTAAACCACTCTGTGATGTGCGCTGTCACGAACAACCGCTTTTATGTTATTTCTCTTACGGTCTTTAACGGCGGAAAGAAGAGAGCGTACTCTGATTCTTGCTGCGCCAAGATTGTTTACTTCGTCTATCTTAAGACAGGTATATATCTTGTTGGAATCCGTAAGTATGTCGCTTACCGCATCGGTGGTTACCGCATCAAGACCGCATCCGAAGGAATTAAGCTGGATAAGTTCCAGATCCTCTCTTGTTCTTACAAAGCTTGCAGCATTGTAAAGACGGGTATGATACATCCACTGATCCATAACTATCATTGGACGGTCGACATTTCCGAGATGTGAGATGGAATCTTCGGTAAGAACCGCTGCGCCGAAACCGTTGATCATTTCCGGAATACCATGGTTGATTTCGGGATCGAGATGATACGGTCTTCCCGCAAGAACAATGCCGATTCTGCCTGTCATTTCAAGATACTTAAGGGTTTCCTCACCCTTGTCCTGAATGTCTTTCTTAAAGAGAAGGCTTTCTTCCCAGGCAGCATGAGCGGCTTCGGTTATTTCCTGTTTGGTCATGTTATGCTTCCCGTCACAGAAATGCTTAACCAGACAGTCTGTAATGATCTTTTCGCTTTCGAAGGAAAGGAAAGGATTTTCATAAACGATATCCGTTGTCTTAAGTTCATCCACGTTGTTCTTAATATTTTCGCCGTAGGATGTAACAATAGGACAGTTATAATGATTGTTTGCATTCTTGTCTTCCTTGTGTTCGAAAGGAATACAAGGATAGAAGATGTATGGTATTTCCTTTTTGATGAGCCATGAAATGTGGCCGTGGGCAAGTTTTGCAGGGTAGCACTCGGACTCACTCGGAATGGATTCGATACCCATCTCGTAAATCTTACGGCTGCTCTGAGGTGAAAGGATTACCTGATAGCCCAGTTTTGTAAAGAAAGTGAACCAGAACGGATAGTTTTCATACATGTTAAGAACACGTGGAATACCAACCTTGCCTCGCTTGGCATCTGCCGCATTAAGAGGCTTATAGTAATTAAAGGTTCTCTTTAACTTATATTCAAAAAGGTTAGGAATATTGTCTTTGTTCTTTTCGAGGCCGAGACCGCGCTCACAGCGGTTTCCGGAAATGTACTGTCTTCCGCCGGAGAACTGGTTGATGGTAAGGAGGCAGGCGTTGGCGCAGCCCTTACATCTTCTCATGGAAGTCTCGAATTTGAGTTCCTTAAGCATTTCATGGGAGATGAGAGATGTCTCCCCGCCTTCATAATGTGCTCTTGCAATAAGTGCGGCACCGAAAGCACCCATGATACCTGCGATATCGGGACGTACAACTTCGCGGCCGGATACCTTCTCAAAGCTTCTGAGAACGGCATCGTTATAGAAAGTACCGCCCTGAACTACGATCTTCTTGCCGAGTTCGTTGGCATCCGGTACTTTGATAACTTTATAAAGTGCGTTTTTAATAACGGAATAGGCAAGACCGGAGGAAATGTCGGCAACGGTAGCCCCTTCCTTCTGAGCCTGCTTAACCTTTGAATTCATGAAAACGGTACATCTGGTACCGAGATCTATCGGGTTTTCGGCAAAGAGAGCGATTTTGGCGAAGTCCTTAACGCTGTAATCAAGACTCTTTGCGAAGGTTTCGATGAATGAGCCGCAGCCTGATGAACAGGCTTCGTTTAACTGAACGGAATCTACGGTACCGTTCTTGATCTTGATACACTTCATGTCCTGACCGCCGATGTCCAGGATGCAATCCACATCGGGAGAGAAGAAGGCAGCGGCAGTGTAGTGCGCTATGGTCTCAACCTCGCCGTAATCGAGCATCAGCGCGGACTTGATCAGTGCCTCGCCGTAGCCGGTGGAACAGCCCGAAGCAATCGTTGCCTCTTTCGGAAGCTTGGAAAAGATCTC
>CACYBJ010000210.1 GCA_902772565.1 uncultured Lachnospiraceae bacterium
ATATACCGGAGCTGTTGGATGAACTGGTCGAGTATGTAAATACAACGGATGATCACCCATTGATCGTTGCGGCGGTTGTTCATTATCAGTTGGTTACGATACATCCGTTTGAAGATGGAAATGGTAGAACGGCACGTCTACTATCCGGATACATTTTGGATATTAACGGATATGGGTTTAATGGTATCGGTTCATTAGAGGAATATTTTGCATATGACATTAACGAGTACTACGAATCGATACAGATGGGACTGCCTGCGCTTTATTACTCGGGAAGGAATAATCCACCTCATCCTGAAGTTTGGATCAATTATTTTCTGCGTATGGTACTGCTTTATTCCAACAAGATTTGTGAATTGTCAGAAAGTTCCAGCAAGGATGAAATAAGCGGAAGCTTATCATACTTAAAGGGCAAGGAGAAAGAACTGCTTCTGTTTTTGATAAAGAATTATAAAAGAGCATTTACTCCGATCGAAGTCAGCCACGAAATTGGTGTGACAAACAAAACGGTAATAAACAGATTATCAGTATTGGTAAAAAATGGTTTTGTGGAACCATTGATAGTAAATCAACGTATCAGATCCTATGAACTAAGTGATTTCACAAGGGATAATGAAAAAACGATAAAGAAAATGATTTCATAACTTGTATCAACAGAATCATTATCTTGATCCGGAAATGAAATCGCTCAAGGCATTGATAGCGGTACTTCAAAGATCTGTTGATTATTCTTCGGAACTGCCGTACAGAGGGGAGGAATGATCATAAGAATTCGAAATGGCGTTTGATCCGGGAATACACAAGAACTACGGCCACAAGGCGTTTGCCCTGTGGCCATGGTTTTTTCGGTTGATTATCCTGTGATCTGCGGCTTATCTCCCTGAGGAATGCGGAATATAATTATAGATTTCCATCGCTGTCGCTGCAATCGGCATACTTTGAAGAATGATCTTTCCGGGGCCGTGGACAACGGTGTTAAAGAATCCTTCTCCTCCAAGCAGCGCGTTTTTTACGCCTTTCACGGCTCGAACATCCATTGAGCAGGAATCCGACATTGCTGCAACATGGGATGTGTCAATGATCTTGCAATCGCCCGCCGGGATCTCATATTCATGGGCGGATCCGTCAATCTCCAAAAAGACGATTCCGTTTCCATGATAACGTCTCATTAAAAAGCCTTCCCCGCCAAAGAACCCGGTGCTGAGTTTCTTCTGGAAGAATACCTCGTTTTCAATATCGCCGACATAGGCCAGGAACGATCCTTTCTGAATGACGATTCCGTTATCCGGAGTGATTTCTACGGCTCTGATGGAACCCGGAAACTTCGAAGCGAGTGCAATTTCCCCGTCTTTTTTTGCAATATACGTGTTCATGAAGGCATGCTCATTCGTGAACATTCTTCCTAACGCTTTTCCGAATCCACCTGCAGATGTCTGCATTTCAATTTCATCGTCCATCCAGGACATGCCGCCGGATTCACATACGATGGCTTCTCCTGCTTTTAACTGTACTTTGACAACCGGAAGGCTGCCGCCTGCGATTTCATACTGCATATGATTACTCCTTTCGTGCCCGTTTGCTGTGTTGAAACTGCATATCCGCCCGTCTATGCGGATATAACTACTCCTATTTTAGCACATATTTTGGAAAACCACAGAGTTTTCCTTCTCTTGACTGAAGTTTAAAGATGACGTATCATTCTGGTTAGCCGCGTCTAACGCGCTCATTTCCCAAATGCAAAAGGAGCGTGATGGTATGGGTTCGGAAAGTCAAACGCTAAACGATCTTTATAACCACTTGCAGGAATACACACCGCAGACTGTTTCGATGGACTTGCCTTCTGAATTAGGGACGGGCCGTATTTCTCAAACGAAAACAAAGCATGGAATCATTTTATCGGACTGGCAAATGAAGTATCACTCGGATATGAATGTTCACGGAGTTAACAGTGAGGAGTATATCCAGATTATTTTTTGTTTGAATGAGGGGATTTCATGGGGGATGACTGGTGAAAAAGACAGTATAAGTATTGGTAAGAAGGAATCGTGCATATATAAAGGGCACGGAAAAACAGAATACGCCTGGTATGAAAAGAACAGCAGCTTCTCTTTCAAGAGTGTAAAATCCCGGTCAAGTATTTTTCGCGATTGCTTTCAGACAATTTTGAAAAATCGGAAATCGAAATGTATACCGGGAAGTTATATACCGGAGTCTGTGACCGGAGATGAAACAAATGCCGCGAAACTTGATTGTACCGGCGAAATGACACTGCAATAAACGGGAAAAACGTTCTCTGTTTTTGGAATCGTATTATGAGACGGATGGGAACTCTTCATTACAACACATGCAGGCTTCCTTCGACTTAAGATGTCGATTTTCGGAACTTTTCAAAATTTTGACTGCCATTTTTTTGAACAAAACGGTTGTGCGTGCATGGATCGCGCACAGGTTGATTATTTGTCAGAAATAAGGGCCGGTCTGACAGAATTTCAACTTGTGCGCGCATGGATCGCGCACAGGTTGAATTATTGTCAGGATATCGAGCTGTGCATGACAGAATTTCAGGTTGTGCGCGCATGGACCGCGCACAGGTTGAATTTTTGTCAGGGAATCGGGCAGTGCTTGACAGAATTTCAGGTTGTGCGCGCATGGACCGCGCACAGGTTGAATTATTGTCAGGGAA
>CACYBJ010000211.1 GCA_902772565.1 uncultured Lachnospiraceae bacterium
AAGGATGCCTGGACGCCTTTCTGGCTTTACATTGCCGATGAGGGCATCGCTCCTGTTTTGATCGGCGAATGGGGCGGTTTTATGGAGGGCGACACACTTAAGTGGATGAATTGCCTGAGGCAGCTTATTGATGAGAAGAAGCTGAATCACACGTACTGGTGCTTTAATGCCAATTCAGGCGACACAGGCGGATTGGTCAAGGATGATTTCAAGACCTGGGACGAGGATAAGTACGCTCTGGTCAAGAAGGTCCTCTGGCAGAACGATGCCGGAAAATTCGTCGGACTCGACCACAAGGTCCCGCTGGGAGCAAACGGTATTTCACTTTCGGAGTTTTCGGGTAAGATAGTAACGTCCGCTCCGGAAACATCAGTTACGGAAAGCACTGAGGGAACTACGGGTGAAACGTCTTCATCTGTGACGACAGTTGAATCATCAGTTCCTTCCGTTACACCTGAACCCGCTTCTGGTTTATCAATGATGCGAAGGATCGTTTTGGCGGTTATAATAGTAATTGTAAGTTTAGGCGTATGTGTTTTTGCCGTAGTGGCAGGAATGCGCTCGGCGTCATCAAAAAACACAGAGGTTGATAAATGATCGATTTTAGTGCCATTGATAATAATATGGTTTACGAGAAAGTGCTCTGGATAGTAATTCCGGCAGCACTGCTCGTCTGGTTTATTGCTTTTGCAATCTGGAGAGCGGTTGAGGACAAAAAGAGAAAGCGCGAACAGGCATGGGCTGCCGAGAGGCGCGCGATCGAGGTCGTTGACGGCATCGCGGAGCGCACGGATGAAGGCGGCGAGAAGATGCGCGAGCTCGAGAAAGCCAGAAAGGAAGCAGAGGAGTTTGCCAAGAAGGCGGCCGAGACAACCAACACACTCATTGGCGGTAAGAGTGAAGTTGAGCGAGAGGAAAAAGAAGCCGTGGAAGTTTTCGGTTCGCTCGGTATCTCTTCCAAAAAGGCTGAAGAAATGGACCGCCAACGCGATCAGATCGTTATCAACGGTTATCTGCAGAAATCAAATACTGCTCCCATAAGACCTGTATATTCCAATACTCTTGAGGCAAGGCGTGAGCAGAAGGCCGAGCTTGATTCCGATTCCGTCGGAGAAGAAGCGAATACTCCTGCTCTCGTAACTGATTCGGCAGCACCTGCCAAGATAAAGCCGACTTCTCTCAAGAGACCTACTTCCGCAAGAGTTGGCAAAGGTTCATTTGCCGAGAATATAAGAAGGAAAGCAGAGGGCGAAGAAGAGGAAGATCCGATGCTTCAGAAAGTAATGAGGCCTCAGATCGGAACTGACGTCGAAAATGCCGTCGTTGAGCGTCCTGCCGAGGTTCAGGCGGAAAAACCTGACATAATGAAGGTCGGCGAAGAGGCGATCATTCCGGCTGCCGAGATGCCCGCGATGGGATTCAAGGGTTCAGAAGAACTCGAGAAACAGCCGGTCAGACATAAGAGACCATCATCGAGCGTTAAGCGTAAAAAGGTAGAGGCAAAAACCCGTCCGGGAAGCGGAGATATACAGCCCGAACCTGACTCGATCACCGGCCAGGGCGTGAGGGATGCATAAAAATCTAGAAAATTTAAGAATGCAAAAATCACCGCAGACGCAGCAAAATAAGGCGTCTGCGGTTTTCTTTCATAGACGGGCACGAATATGTTTTTATCTTGTTTTTTTCGCTGATGGCTGTATAATTTAGTTGTTAACAAAATGTTAACGCTTCGTTAAATAAATATTTTTGTCCCGGGGAGGGTTCAAATGACGGCAGGCAATAAGTTGAGCAGGATTATTGCGGTCTTTTTATGTGCGGTCACGGCATTTTGTATAGTTACGTTCGTTTCTCCAAGACCGGATGTTCAGGCTGCGGCTACTTATTATGTTGAAAAAACTTGGAACAACGGATGTACGATAGTCGTTAAGGGTAAAAGCGGAGAGAAGGTTACTGTTTTTCTTAACAAACATATTCAGAATCTTGAAAAGATAACCGGTACATCTCCTTGGGGTTGCACAGCTAAGGTTACCGGTGCTACTTCAGTCGAGGTTAAAATTACAGGCAAAGGAAACATCGGGTTTAATTGTAATTTTACTACAATTAAAAAGCCCACCAAAAAGCCCACCAAAAAGCCTACAAAAAAACCGACAAAAAAGCCTACAAAAAAGCCTACACATAAACCGACTGAAAGAAAGGCTGCACCCAAAAAGATTGCAGCTAAAAAGACCACTGCTACATCAGCTTCTACCGTAGCAGGTATTGTAACTTCGGAAAGCACTTCTTCAGCTGCTTTAGCTGCTGTCGTCAGCGGAGAAGGAACGACTACCACTATCACAGAGCCGGCCGAAGAGGATTCAACTCCTGCCGATGTAAAACTGTCACATGAGACATTGCCAAAGAATAAGAAATCTTTTGCGTGGCTTGGCTTTGTCCTTATCCTTATAGTTGCCGGATTGGCCTATCTGAGGGTGAGATCACTCAGGAATCAGGGCAAGCGCGGCAAGGATATCGCTCTTGATTTTATCCCCGGAGTCGGAGATCTGGTCTATGCGATAAGCGGATCGACTATGAAACATGAACCCATAGCATCTGATACCCAGCACGGATACATGCGTAATACCGCCGCAGCCAAAAAGGAACTCAAGATGATGGAAGAACAGGAAAAGCTTGCAGAACAGAAAGTTGCAAAAAAGGCAGCACCGGTTATGCACAAGCGTCCTAAGGAACTGTCAGTCAATCATGCAGCTGTTTCTTCCGCACCTTCAGCACAGGCAGCGGGATCTGCACCTGCTGTCAATGCAGCACCCGCTCCCACAGTTCCTGCCGCAGCAACTGCAGCTGTTGCAGGCGTGATCACTTCGCGTGATAACGATGAAAACAGGCCGGCCTCACCTTTTAAGCCTGTCGAAGGAGCAACGCCCGTTGCCAAACCCGCTTCACCTTTCAGGCCTGCAACACAGCAGAATAACAAGGGTGCGATCATGACATCGGCATTCAAGCCGTCCGCAGGTGCACACAATCCTTCGGACAAGATAGTATCTTCCGCATTCAAGCCGTCCGCAGGTGCGCATAATCCTTCGGATAAGATAGTCTCTTCCGCTTTCAAGCAGACACAGAAGTTCACTCCTCAAAAGGGACCTTCTGCGGCA
>CACYBJ010000212.1 GCA_902772565.1 uncultured Lachnospiraceae bacterium
ATCACGGCAAAGCTTGCCGACCTTAATTTTCTCAGGACTTTCATTTTTGCCATGGCTGCGGTATATGCCATAATGGTTGTGGTCTGCGAGCTGTTCCCAGAAAAGGAAGAAGAGCCTGAAGCCGAAATTCAGGCTGAAAGCAAAGAAGGTGCCGGTTCCGAAACTCGAACCGATACTAAAGAAAGTACGGCTATCGGTTCAAATGGTGATTTGCCGGGCAAAAGGTTTAAAATCAAAAATCCGCAGGGCATCATCGTACTCTCGGTTTGCGGCGCAATTCTTCTTGCTGCCATGATCCTGGTTTTCGTAAAGCCGCCATTTAACGATGACTTCGGAACCCACCGCGGTTTCGTCTGGAAGCTGGGTATAAAAGACTACAAGTCTATGCCGCTGTACCGAAAAATCATAGGCTACGGTCAGGAAACCGTCCTGGGAGTTTTCAACGGCAAATACTATGATTACATGGTTTCACACCAGAATGTGGTTTATGACAATGTTCACTGCGAACCTCTGCAGTACCTTATAACCACCGGTATTCTGGGACTTGCAGCCTACCTGACATTTATAGGAAGCGTGCTTACAAGCCTTATAAACAGAGTGAAATCCGACAGGTCAATGAACCTCTTCCTTATTCCGGTTTTCTCCTACTTTATACAAAGTTATGTAAATATCGCCCAGACAGCGGGCACCTCGATTTTCTTTTTGATAATAGCCCTGGGGCTTAATCACATGAGAAGGAGTAATCACAGGGGAACAGCTAATCACACGGGAACAGCTAAAAAGGCAGATGCGTAATGCATCTGCCTTTACTATACTCCCTTACTGCGGCGGAGTACAAACCAGTCTCATAATAGGATTGCCCTTGGCGGAGAACTTGGCCTCATACTCTGTCATGACATTGCCTTCGTTCCACTGACTGTTGTGAAGATCTCTTGTCACATCCTTAAGTCCCCAGCCTGCTTCGGTTATGGATTCCAGACTGAAATCAAAAAGGTCAACGTTATCGGTCTTAAATGCCACATAACCTTCGGGCTTTAAAAACTTGATATAGTGTCCCAGGAAACGTGTGCTGGTGAGACGGCGCTTGGCATGTCTGTCCTTTGGCCACGGATCCGAGAAGTTAAGATAAATTCTGTCCACTTCGTCCTTATCAAAGATATTCTCGATTTCCTCCGCGTCGAATCTGATAAATACCAGGTTCGGAAGAGGATTCTCCTCCAGTTTTGCTATGGCTTTGATAAGCACCGAAGAATACTTTTCGATTCCGATATAGTTTACGTCGGGGTTAAGTTCTGCCATTTTTACAATGAACGCGCCCTTTCCCGTACCTATTTCCACGTGAATCGGGTTATCGTTTCCGAAAACCGATTTCCAGTTTCCCTTAAGCTTTTCAGGCTCCTTTATAGCGTGCTCGCTTGAAGCAATATCGTCCCTTGCTCCCGGAACATTTCTAAGTCTCATCCGTTTCTCCCTCCGGTCCTCTCATAAAAGAAAGTAACCTGCTGATAATAACCTGCCCAGGGACTCTCCGTCCAACCGGGCTTTTTGCCACCGTAATGCGCGGCAAATATTTTCTTCATCCAGGTATCCACCGGACACCTTTCCATTCTGTGCAGTCCGAATAACAGTACGCAGTCTGCCACCTTCGGTCCGACACCGTGTATGCTTTTTAATTCGGCAGATGCCTTCTCGGTATCCTCGCTGAACACAAGGGTTCTGCTGCCCTCATGAAGTTCTTCGAGAAGCCTTATTAAATACTCATCCCGGTAACCAAGTCCACAGTCGCGAAGTTTTTCCCGTACCGGATACATTTCTTCGGGCCCCGGGAGCACTCTGCTGCCGTCCTTTATTCTGCGGATGGAGCCGGTAATTCTCGGAATGTTATTATTCTGGCTGATTATAAAGGAAAACAGGGCTTCCCAAATATTCTGCCTGAGTATTCTGATGCCTCTTCCGTAGGCAAGGGCTTCTTTCAGATACTCATCCCCAACCGCCTGCTTTTCGATTTCCGCATAGTCTGTTGAAAGATCGAAATAGTTCGCCCAAAACGAATCCTCGGAGGCAGGGCAGTCAATAACCACACCGTCTTCGGTTTCGAAACAGTGGGCGGTTTTATCAAGTGAAGTCACGTAGTACGAACCGTCTTCACGCTCTTCCCAGCCCAAAAGCACCTGGCCGCTGTCGCAGATTTTCTTAAGACTGAAATATTCCTTTTCAAAAACAATCATAAACAACTACTACCATGAAATCAGATCGTATCCGTCTTCGGTAACTACCAGCTGAACTTCCCACTGAGCAGAAGGCTCGTCGTCGTCGGTATAGACTGTCCAGCCGTCTCTCTCATCCTGGAAAATATCCGCAGTTCCAAGATTAACCATAGGCTCTATGGTAAAGCAAAGACCGGGAACCATAAGCATTTCCTCACCGGGCTTGCTGACAAAACTCACCCATGGGTCCTCGTGAAATTCCTTTCCGATTCCGTGTCCGCCGATTTCTCTTACTACGGAATAACCGCGGGCCATGCAGAACTGGTTAACGGCATTTCCCACATCTCCCAGAGTGTGCCATGGCTTAACATACTTAAGACCTTCCTCAACGGAAGCCTTGGTATCATCCACCAGCTTCTTCCAGACCGGATCCACATCGCCGATGCAGAACATTCTGGAAGAATCCGAATAATAACCCTGATACAGTGTGGAACAGTCAACATTTATAATGTCTCCGTCCTGAAGGATTTCGTCATCGCTTGGAATTCCGTGGCAAACCACATTATTTATGGATGTACAAACACTCTTAGGATAGCCTTCGTAGCCTAAAGTACAGGGAGTTCCGCCCATTTCGGTGGTTTTTTCGTAAACCAGCCTGTCAATTTCGTTGGTGGTCATGCCTGCACGGATATTG
>CACYBJ010000213.1 GCA_902772565.1 uncultured Lachnospiraceae bacterium
ACATCAAAGAAATCCAGAAGGGATTTCTTCTTTGAGCGGACTTCGTACGCGAGATGACCCGTCGAATCGAGTAGGAGTCAGCCTACTCGATTGGGATGCTGCCTGCTCGATCCAGTATCCTCGGTGGGGCTGCCTGAACCTGCCTGAATCAGCCTGTTTTCTTTCTAATAAAAATTTTAAGTAAAAGTGAGTGTTTTTACGGGTTTTTACGTGTAAGAAGTGAAGGGGAAAGTATCGCAAGGTTTTGCGAGTCAGGGAAGGTAATCATGGAGGTATAACATGAAAAAGAGAATCAGACTGATCACGACTTTATTAATCGCTGCAGTGTTGGGTGCTTCCTGCGGAAGCAGTGTTCAGAAAAACACATCAGTGGGTGCTGAAAAAAAGAATGCCGATGTTAATGCGGATGAGCAGTACAAAGAGGATAATACAAAAGTGACCACCACATCGCAGTCGGAGGAAAATATGACTTTGCCGGAAGAAAAAATGTGCATGATCGATAAGGGAAATTACGAACATGCTTATGTTGGAATAACTTCCGGGGGATCAGACGGCTTGTCTGTCAGGATAATTGAAAATATATGTAAAGGCTGCACCGGAACATTTTATATTGACAATGCTGATATTCCCGTAGATATCGGTTCCGGTGAGATTGTGGTTGTTTACTTTAGCGGGGCAGCCGATTGGACCATAGGAGAGCCCGACGAAAACGGAAGAGTCGAAGGCCATGCAACGCTTCCTTCTAATGAAGTGAAGGCTTTGGAAGGGAACAGTCTGGAAGCTGAAATCTGCGGATATGAACTGGTGGACGGCAGCAAATCCCGGAGCGATGCCCCGAATGTCGGAGCAGCGGATTCGATGTTATTTAAACTGGAAGTATCATATAATGATGACAGGTCCGGAACTCTTGCGGTTTCCTATGAAAAGGGACCCGAATCAACATGGGAATATCCGCTGGATGAGGAGCATATCGCCGTCAGGAACGCGGTTGGTGACAAAGCAATCATAACCTTTGACAGAAAAACTCTGGAGGTTTTAAGCTACAGATATCCGGAGTCCGTTTAACAGTATACCCCCTCCGATATTGAGTCGGAGGGGGTATGTGTTATCTGTATTTCATGTATTCTCTCGGAGCGCATCCCATCACATCCTTGAATACTCTGTTAAAGTTTGAACTGGATGTGAAGCCCGATTTTTCGGCTGCTTCATGGGGAGTGGTTCCCGGGGAAATGAGTATTCTTGCGGCGGCATATGCCCGCACGCGATTCAAATAATCGAAAAGTGAGATGCCGTAGAATTTTTTGAATATGTGGGACATGTGAGCCCGCGCGTAGCCGGCGGCATCTGCAATACCTTCCAGCGTCAGTTCGCGGTAATAGTTTTCGTTAATAAAATCTATGGCCTTTGACAGATGCTCCACCATCTCTTCAGAAACCTTTTCCGCATTGTCTTTACCGGAGAGGGCAAGAAGTGCGTCTTCCGAAAGCATGATAAACAAAGTCTTTAACAGGATGGATGTTTTTATTTCACCGAAAATCTCGCCCTTGCTTTCACAACTGTCATAAATAAACTCAATCATTTTAACCGGCGAAAGAGGCTCGTCTTCCTTGATTCTTTTCTTCGGCTTTTTGTCCCCGGTAACAGGAAGAATGTGTCCCAGAGGGGTGTCCCTTCCCGGAAGCCGATTGAGATCCATTGCCTCGTCCTTAACTATAAAAGGCATGGAAAACACAGGAAGCATAAAGGAAAATGCCGGTTCCGCTGCGATGATACTGAAATCGAAAACAATTTCCCGCCTCTTATAAGACGAAAAAATACCAAGTACTGTTCCCGCCGGAATTACCATGGCTTCTCCTGCATCAACCGTAACAACACGTCCGCCCGTAAATACCTTAACCGGCAGGTCGCAGGGCAGAATAATCCGCACATCTTCCGTTACGAATTCGTCACGCGCGCCTTCGACCAACTGAGTTTTTATAAATGACTCTTTCATGCCTCGTATTATATCATGTATTCCCCACAAGTGACCACACTTCTTTTTGCGTGTCTTAGCGCCGCGGCTGATACATGCGGCGAAGACTCGCGAGGCTTCCGTCGGGACGAGCACACTGGCAGCGAAGGCGTACGCGTCACGAGCCGTAGGGCGAGTAGCG
>CACYBJ010000214.1 GCA_902772565.1 uncultured Lachnospiraceae bacterium
AGGAAGTACAGGAAGAAGTGCTCTTTCTGCAAGTGCACCGTGACCGATTTCACGACGGCCCGGTCCGCGGCTAACCTTTGTTTCACCTACAGAGTATGCAGGGAAATTGTACTGATGGATGTATCTCTTTGACTTAACAAAATCGTTAAGACCGTCTACCTTCTGAACTTCCGAAAGAGGAGCAAGTGTAATAATATCGCAGATCTGAGTCTGTCCTCTTGTGAACATTGCTGAACCGTGAACACGAGGAATGATATCTACTTCTGCTGCAAGAGGACGAATCTGGTCGATTGCACGGCCGTCAGGTCTCTTCTGGTCCTTAAGGATCATCTTACGAACTGTCTTCTTCTCATACTGATAAACAGCTTCGTCGATGAGTCCGAGCCACTCTTCGTTGTCTGCGAACTGCTCTGCAAGTCTGTCCTTAAGTTCTCTGATTCTTGCTTCTCTTGCCTGCTTCTCAGGGGAGAACATGAGAACTTCCATGTCTGCAGGAGGCTCAACTTCTTTAATTGCGTTGAATACTTCCTCAGGAATAGCGCAGCTTTCATATTCCATCTTCGGCTTACCGCACTCTGCGGCAATCTTGTCAATGAAAGCGATGATGTCTTTGTTAACGCCGTCTGCAAGGTAAATTGCCTCGATCATCTTCTCTTCGGGAAGTTCCTTGGCGCCCGCTTCGATCATGATTACCTTTTCACGGGTTGAAGCAACTGTAAGCTTAAGGTCTGATTTTGTCTGCTGCTCCTGTGAAGGATTGATTACGAATTCTCCGTCGATGAGACCAACCTGTGTCATAGCACAAGGGCCGTCGAAAGGAATGTCTGAAATTGTAACAGCGATTGCTGAACCGATCATAGCTGTAAGTTCAGGGCTGTTTTCAGGATCTACTGAAAGTACAAGGTTGTTGATTGTACAATCGTTTCTGAAATCCTTAGGGAAGAGAGGACGCATAGGTCTGTCGATAACACGTGATGTTAAGATAGCATTCTCGCTTGCCTTGCCTTCTCTTTTGTTGAATCCTCCCGGAATCTTGCCTACTGCATACATCTTCTCTTCATACTCAACGCTGAGAGGGAAGAAGTCGATTCCGTCTCTCGGTTTTTCACTTGCTGTTGCGGTGGAAAGAACCGTAGTGTCGCCATAGTGCATGAGAACAGCACCATTCGCCTGAGCAGCTACACGGCCAACGTCTACCGTGAGTGTTCTGCCGGCAAGTTCCATAGAATAAGTCTTATACATGGGACTACTCCTTTATAAAATTTTTATTGGAGCTGCCGCAACTTCTTAAAAAGCTTTGAGACTTCGAAAAACAGTATCAAAACCAATTAAGAGGTTACGTTAGACAGCTCCGCCCGAAAAAATTCAGGCTGG
The DNA here is from genome assembly GCA_902772565.1 of uncultured Lachnospiraceae bacterium. GTDB lineage: Bacteria > Bacillota > Clostridia > Lachnospirales > Lachnospiraceae > UBA3775. Next base: position 1,375 of record CACYBJ010000214.1, read on the forward strand.
CATACGCCAACCTGAATTATAGCACAATATATGGGATTCATCAACAAAGAAAAGGGGTTATTTACAGTATAAATTGTAGAAAAACCGCCTGTTTTCTCCCTGCTTACGAGTATGTGAAAGAGCCTCCGGTAACACTGATCTGTTTTGTACCGTTTAAGTTAACTCCGAAGGCAGTTGCTTCCTTGGTTTCACCGTTCTTAAGATTGTATGTCCAGTCCTGTGACGAATCCGGAGTTATGGTTAATGTTTTACCGTCCGATGAAATGCTGCAGTTGCAGTTCCATGTAGGTTCTTCCGTAAGTGACACGGCAGATGAAAGGTTCACGGTAAGGGTCCAGTTCGTAATATCACTGCCTGTGTTATTGCCAATACTAAATCCTGCGGACACGCCCGTATCCCAGGTTGCGGTGGATGTGAAATTCACGCTGATGCCGCCGCCGTTAAGTGCGGTTCCGCCTCCTGTAAGGGTTATTGTCCCGGAAGAAGCAGGAGTATTCGACAGTGTGTCTGACGTACTGCCTAAAGAATCCGTTCCGTTCCCTGTTTCGCCGGTTGCGGAGGCCGTCCCGTTAGTCTTAAGCACGCCGCCGTACTTTTCTACAAGCCACTGTCCCTCTTCGGAAAGTTCATCATAGTTCCACTTGCTTTTCTTTGTAACGCTGCTGTTAAGAAGGGATGAGGACTCATCCTTATTGGACAGATTCCAGCACACGTATCCTACGCCGTATTTGTCGCATTCGGCAAGCCAGGCATCTGCCTCTGTGGTGCTTGTTTTACCGCTTCCCGCAGCATCGGAGATACCGAATTCAGAAACAATCACAGGAAGTCCCGATGAAATGGCCACAGTCATTCTGTCTCTTATCTTCTTTCCGTGGGACGCGGCATAAAAATGAACGGAATACAGGATATTATCATAGCCTGTTATCGGATCTGCCGCCGCCTTGTCTATATCCTGGCACCAGGTGGGGGTGCCGACTATAATAAGAGCATTGGGGTCGTTGGCGCGGATTACGGGAATTACCTGTTCGGCATATTCCTTAACCTGGGCCCAGCTGATGCTTCCGTTGGGCTCGTTGCAGATTTCATAAATCACGTTTTCGTTTTCGGCATATAAAGATGACATTTCCGAGAAGAAATCTTTAGCTTCCGAAGTGTGGAAAAAGGAGTCTGTGGAGGACTTGTCATCATTTAGCACATGCCAGTCAATGATAACGTACATACCAAGCTCGGTTGCGTAGTCCACTCCGCTTTCAACCAGCTTTTTTAAGCCTGCTTTATCGCCGCCGTTTACGTCTCCGCCGTACTCGCCGGTGTACATTGCGAGACGAATTGTGTTTACGCCCCAGTCTTCCTTTAGGGAATTAAACGCATCTAGGTTGACAAAGTCGGGAAACCATGCCAGACCATGGGTGCTGACACCTTTTATCGTAAAAGGATTGCCGTCTTTGTTCACGATTTTGGTGCCTGATAACTTAAGTTTTCCGTTGGCTTCAACAGGTGATAAATCGGCAGATGCCGGATCGGGAGTCACCTCGGGAGTAACCTCCGGCTCGGACTCACCCCCTGTATTATCACCGGTTGCCTCTTCGGATCCATTACCGGTTTTGTCAGGAGAGTCGGTATCGTTTGCCACTGATGTTTTGGCACCTTCTGAAACCTTCTTATCCTTTTTGTCGCCGTCGGGCAAAATAAAGAAAACAGCCATGGCTGTTATTAAAAACAGACCCATTACCATAAGGGCAATTACATTTCTTTTGGTCAGTATTTTCCTGCCTTCAGTTCTGATTTCATTTTTGTTTTCATTTTCCATAATACGTACCGTAATGCAGGCAGAGTGTGATCCGATGACGTGCCTGCGGCGCCACCCGGAAGTTTAAAAAATGACTCCGGGCGGGTAACCCGGAGTCGGTAAATACTACTTAAAATAATACTTAAGAGTGCTGCTTGAAGCTCTTACGGCAAATCCCCAGCTTACCTGAGCAGCTTCAATTTTAACTTCTTTGTTTGAATTATAAAACCAGTAATGCATTCCTTCTGTTCCCCAACCGGAGTCATAGAATGATACAGCGCTATCGAAATAAATATATTCGCTGGTAGAACCTCTGGAAGGTATCTGGTATACATAACCTCCGTCTCCTGATGGCCAA
>CACYBJ010000215.1 GCA_902772565.1 uncultured Lachnospiraceae bacterium
TCGCGTGGAATGGCGTGTTGTGAACGCTGCAGATTATGGTTCTGTCCAGCGAAGAAGAAGAGTGTTCATTTTTGCATATAATAAAGATACTTCTTACGCAAAAACGATGGATTCGCAAACCGCTATGCAAATCATTACACAAGAAGGATTTCATGCTCATGCTTTTCCAATCAGTGATTATGCATCAGAATCATTTTCAACTGTCCCGATGTCAGATTTAACAGTAGACGAACCTGATATGATTCTTAATGAAGGAACTGAACAATCCGATAATGATCTCATGGAGATTACAAAGCATTTTTCATTTGACTTTAAGAACGCCGGCTTTATGAAAGATGGTGTTACCACTACGTGTGAAATCATCCCTTCCCATGAGCCTTTAGTGCCACTCTTATCAATATTGGAAAAGGGAGTTGATGAAAAGTATTATATTCCCTCTGATAAAATGGATAAATGGGTCTATCTAAAAGGCGCTAAAAAAATCCAACGTACTTCGAAATCGGGGCACACATATACTTTTTCAGAAGGTCCAATTGCATTTCCTGACCCGTTCGATCGACCTGGACGCACGATGCTGACTTCTGAGAGTACTCTCAATCGCAGTACTCACATAGTTGCTGATCCCAGTTCCGGTAGGATTCGACTTTTGACACCTCTCGAGGCTGAAAGAATGCAAGGCTTTGATGATAATTGGACCGGAAATACTAAAATGCCGGAACGGTTCCGTTATTTCTGTATGGGAAATGCATTGGTTGTGCCGATGATTACGAGAATGGGGAAAATACTAGATAACATCATTGCATTTGAAGAATAAAGACGTCTATAATAAAGCGTAATGAATATGGTCAGCTGTACTTGTGCTTTCTTTTACAAAAAAGTTTTAGAATCATTTTTCAAAATAAACCGATTTTATTAATAACGAATTAATACACGATATTGATTACTCAAATAAGTTGGAGGTATTGCCATTATCAATAATACAATAATAATTCTAATCCTTATATTCATAGCGATAATGCTCTCTGCTATGAGCGAGTGGTCAAAAAACCCGGACCGTCCCTTATTACATTTTTTGCCCGTCGCAGTACTGATTATAATCGCTTCGCTAATTACCAATTATGTCTCAGATATGATTTCAGGAGGACAAAAGATTACTGATTCAACGAAAATAATTACAGTCATTCCCGAACAGCCGACAATATCTCCGGCATTTACAACTGTTCCTGAACAGCCTACAATATCTCCGACATTTACACCAATTCCTACAGCTACTGAAATACCTCCTGAGGAAGAAATGATTCCGATTGCATATGAAGGTCTATATGCCCCTGCGTCAGATTTTCTTTTTCCATATAGTAGCCAAGAACTACTTAGTTTTGAACAATTAGATCAATTGATGGGAGCATGTAATGACAAGAAAAAACGTTCGTTATCCCAACTTGCTATAAATGAAATTTTTGCAAGACATGGATATACATTTATAAAACAAACACAGACTGCAAAAGAAGCTAGAAGTAAATTCGAAGGCAAAGACTGGTATGAAATGGCAAAAAAATTATGCACTGTTGAAAAAGGTGATCAGGATGCACTTCTTGAAGAACTTAATTATTTCGAATTAGAGAATGTAAATGCTATAAATAATTGGCAAGATATAAATCGCGTTTCAAATAGATATGGTTATGAATAATTATACTCACTCACAAATGAGAGTATTGTACAAAATCATCTCGGGAAATAATCATTTTATAAAGAAATCTCCATTCTTGTATATGTGAGAGTCTGAAAAGTTTTCTATAAAACCAAGTATTAGATTTCTTAAAGGTCTCCTGTGGTATACACTAAATCACAGGAGGCCTTTTATGATGGCAAAGAGAGAAAAGAAACCAGTCCACAAAGTAGAAATGACCGAAGGGAAGCGTCAGATCATTCATGAGTTCTTGCAATAGTATGATATTTAGACCACAAAAGATATCCAGGAAACGCTCAAAGACCTGATTGGGGGCACCATCAAGGATATAATGGAATCGGAAATAAATTATCACCACGGTTATGAAAAATCCGAACGTTATGACTCTGACGACCACCGGAACGTTTACAAGGGAAAATATGAAGTTATTTCATATCAGAGCAGAGGTCTTTTCGGCTACATGTACTCACTTTTACTTCGAATACGTTTTGAAATCCGGCTTATCTGCGTAATTTAATTCACTCACGAGATGTAAATTGCAGTTACTTAAGTCAAGATTTAACTAATTTCTCATCCAACTGAGAAAGGATATATGTATTTTTAAGCCAAAAGCTGTGCTTAGGATATAGTCTTCCATCCGGCAATTCATCCGTATCTCTAACACTCTGTGCATGCGGCCTCACATGACATACCCTATTTTCTGAAGCTTTTGGGAAATTTGTCGTGTTATATCCCATTCGATGTGTTACCTGTAATCCTTCTCGTAGGACAGTACATGTTCTTTCCCAAACTTCATGAACATCTATTTCAAGATCATTATAAGGTATGTTCCAAAACTGACA
>CACYBJ010000216.1 GCA_902772565.1 uncultured Lachnospiraceae bacterium
GTCGGGATTCATATTGATGGCATCGTCAATGGTAATGTCAGGGTCTCCGCCGGGTATCATCTTGGCAAGGCGGTCACATTTGGCATATGCCACATCCAGCACACGTCCTACGTCACGGACAACGCCTCGGGCTTTAAGAGTACCGAAGGCGATAATCTGACATACACATTCTTCGCCGTACTTTTCAACAACATAATCGATGACCTTCTGTCTTCCTTCGGGCTCGAAATCCACGTCTATATCAGGCATGGATACTCGCTCGGGATTAAGGAATCTTTCGAAAATGAGCTGGTATTTTATAGGATCCAGTTTAGTGATTCCCAGGCAGTATGAAACAATGCTTCCTGCGGCGGAACCTCTTCCGGGACCTACCGGGATGCCGTTGTCTTCGGCATATTTAATATAGTCCGCAACTATGAGGAAGTAATCCACATAGCCCATCTTTTTGATAACGCCGAGTTCGTAGTCGAGTCTTTCGGTATTGTCCTGCCATGTGGAAGGATAAAGCCTTTTAAGACCCTCATAACAGAGTTTGGTGAAATACTCGTCGGCAGGGCTTCCGTCCGGCACCGGAAACTTCGGGAGTTTATATTCGTTAAAACGAAAATCGTAATTGCATTTTTCGGCAATACGGTTTGTATTTTCAATTGCTTCGGGAGCGTAAGGAAACAGTTCCGCCATTTCTTCGGCACTGCGAAGGTAGTACTCTTCCGGCTCATACTGAAGTCGGTCCTCGTCGGTGATTTTTTTGCCGGAGCTGATGCACACAAGGACGGAGTGAGCGTCCGAATCTTCCTTTAAGACGTAGTGAACATCGTTGGTTGCCACAAGAGGAATGCCTGTTTCCGCATGGATGCGCATGAGGTCCTGATTAACCTGCTGCTGATCCGGGAAAGGATGCTCCTGAAGTTCCAGATAGTAATCATCTCCGAAGAGACTCCGGTAATACTTGGCCACTTCCACAGCCTCGGTATAAAAGCCCTTGATAATGTACTGGGCCACCTCGCCTGCCACACAGGCGCTGGTGCAGACAAGACCTTCATGATACTTTTCAAGAAGTTCGCGGTCTATTCTCGGCTTATAATAATAGCCCTCGGTAAATCCCTTGCTTACAAGTTTTATAAGATTGTGATAGCCCTCTTCGTTTTTGGCAAGAAGGATCAGATGATAGTAACGTCCCATGTCGGGAGTAACCACCTTTTCAAACCTGGAACCGGGAGCTACGTACACTTCACATCCGATAATAGGCTTAATACCGTTCTTTTTGCATTCTTCATAGAATTCAACCGCACCGTACATTACGCCATGATCGGTTATGGCAAGAGCTTTAAAACCAAGTTCCTTGGCTCTTGCTACCATGCGCTTAATTGTACCCGCACCGTCAAGCAGACTGTATCCGGTGTGCAGATGAAGATGTGTAAAATCCATAAAAAGCTCCTAGTTACCTGTACTGAAGAATAAGGGCGATTACAAGCATAACAAGAGTAATGCTTTCGCCAAGTATCAGAAAGTTGCATCTGACTATAACACGTCTGTGCTGTTCTTTCTTCTTTCTGATTTCTCTTTTCCTGTCTCTTTCCAAGGCAAGTTTGCGGTGATAATCCGCAAGATATTCCTCTTCGGACAGATCGTCATAATCCGTGTTCCATTCTCTTCCCATCATGTCCCTCCGTAATGAAAAGAACCGCTGTTTTCCCCGAAAGATGCGAATGTCGCATACACCTTTTAGTATAACATATCCCGCGAAGAAATTGTATGCAAAAAAAGAAGTCAGCCTCTTACTGAAGGCTGACTTTCTTTACAATGTTTTCTAATGCTGTTTCTTCATCCGGACCATCGGCTGTAATGAGTACCTCGGTACCGTTCTTAAGAACGAGTCCCATCATGCCCATGATGCTTTTTACATTTACTTTCTTGTTTCCGGTTTCAAGGTAGATACTGCTTTCGTACTTACTTGCTTCCTGAACAATAAGCGCAATCGGTTTTGCATCCTTTCCTGTCTGGAAGTTGGCAATTACACTACTGCTAACCATTGGCTCTCCTCCTAAATATTAAACGATGTTGTCCGCAATACTTATTAGTTTCTGCAACCTGTGATTGACGCCCGATCTTCCAAGCGGAGGATCGAACATTTCACCCAACTCCTGAAGAGACGCTTCAGGATTGTCAATCCTAAGCTGAGCCATCTCCTTTAAATTATCCGGCAACGAGCCAAGTCCCCTGCTCGCCCGAATCTTTTCAATACACTCTATTTGTCGGCTTGCTGCGGCAGTACTCTTTTTAAGATTACCGATTTCGCAGTTAACCCTTCTGTTTATCATGCCTCTTGTTTCATTCAGTATCTTGGCATTTTCAAAATTAAGAACTGAAATCCCGGCCCCCATTGCCGCAAGAAGGTCTGATATTTTTTCACTGTCCTTCAGATAAACTGTGGTATTATCGCCACGCTTTGTGGTTTTAAGATCCAATTCAAGGAAAGACAGTTTTTTGCAAAGTTCCGAGGCAAGGCTGTCGCTTCCCGGAGTGAATTCCAAATGGTATGAACCTTTGGACGGATCGCTTACGGAACCGGACATTAGGAAAATACCTCTGGCAAAACTCACGGCACAGCAGTTTTTACTGCCGGGCTTAAGTCTTTTCGAAACTTCACTTATCGTTTTATCCCCTGTTAGTGTGATGTGATATCTGGTTCTGTTTCCCGCAGAACGCATCACAGAAACACCGCTTTTAATATTAAAAGATTTTCTTAATATTGTAAAGACTTTTTTGGCGACATAAAAATCATCGGTAACAATAGTGAGCTCTCTGATTTCGTCACCGCCTATCCGTACGGTTCCGGAAGAAATAATTCCCGCCAGTTCCGAAACAAGACAGTGATTGTCCTTGGGCATAACCTTTGCAAGTTCGGTTTTTACATCATTTGAAAAAGACAAAGTGCCTCCTAAAACTCTCCTATGAAACGTACTTCCGTCTCCAGTATTACACCGAATTTGGTAAACACGATTTCACGTACGTTATCTATTACCTGTTTTACTTCCGAAGCCGTTGCGCCGCCGTTGTTAACAACAAAGCCGCAATGCTTAACGCTTACTCCCGCATTACCCACGGAGTAGCCACGAAGCCCCGAATCCTCAATCAGCTTGCCGGCAAAGTATCCTGTAGGACGCTTAAAGGTGGAACCTGCACTGGGCAGTTCTATGGGCTGCTTATCTCTTCTCCGGCCGTTGAAATCCGCAATCATTGCGAGGGATGTTTCGGCATCACCTTTCTTCATTACGAAGGTGGCCGATGTCACTACCATGTTTTCTTTAAGAACCGAGCTGCTTCTGTAGCCCAGCTTCATGTCTTCTTTTGTGATAACCTTTTTTTTGTAAAGCCCGGTATCGTCTTTAATAAGCACCTCGGCGCTTTCGATTATGTCTTTTATTTCACCGCCGTAGGCACCTGCATTCATGGCAACACCGCCGCCTATGCTCCCGGGAATTCCCGCAAGGGGCTCCGTTCCGGTGTAACCAAGCTTCGCCATGTCTCTTTAAAATGTGGAAAGAAGACATCCGGCAGATACCGTCGCCCGAAGACTTCCGTCCGGAAGTTCCTCTGTTTTATATTTGGTACCGCCATCTGCATCCTTTTCGGAAGGATTTGCCCCCCACGGCTTTACGGAAATAATCACTCCCCTGAAGCCTGCATCGGATACCAGAAGATTGCTGCCGTTTCCGATTATTTCAAAAGGAATCTTTTCTTCGGTAAGATAGTTTAAAACCGAAAGAAGCTCAGATGAGGAAGATGCCTCGGCATATGCATCTGCCGGGCCGCCTATTCTAAATGTTGTATGAGCCGACATGGGCTCATTTATTTTAACAGCCCCTGTGCCAAGAATCTCTTCCAGTTTTTTAATGTTTATTTCTGACATTTATGCTCCGTCTTAAAAACGGCAAGCCCCTGCTACTCGCATGAGGCTTGCAATTTACTTAGTCTATTACCTGTTTTGCTGCACCGTAAATACCGGCATCGTTTCCAAGCTGTGCAAGAACCATCTTCTTGTCGCGAAGAGGCTTCATGATGTCCTTGTTGTAATGTCTGTTAATGGCATCGATAAGGATCTGACCTGCACGGCTTACGCCGCCGCCGATAACATAGGCGTCCGGATCCACCACTGCGGATACATGTGCAAGAGCCTGGGCAAGGTACTTTCCTAAGGTGTCAACAAGTTCGGCTGCTACGGCATCTCCTGCTTTGGCTTCATCGAAGATATCCTTGGCTGTAAGGTTTTCAATGTTTCTGAGGCTTGTAGCCTTATCGCTTGCGCTAAGAGCCTTCTTTGCCATTCTTACAATACCGGTGGCAGATGCATACTGCTCCAGATGACCGTGTCCGCCGCATCCGCATACATCTTCTTCGTGATCGTTAACGATCATGTGTCCGATTTCAGCTGCGGCACCGTTAACACCTGAAACGATTTTGCCGTTAAGGATGAGACCGCCGCCTACACCTGTTCCGAGAGTAACCATAACCATGTTTGCGAAACCGCGGCCGCCGCCCTTCCACATCTCGCCGAGAGCTGCTACGTTGGCATCGTTTCCGGCCTTTACGTTAAAGCCTGTGAGTTCTGCCATTTTATCGGCTGCGTTGAATCTTCCCCAGCCAAGGTTAGGACACTGAAGAACCGTACCGTCCGAAAGAACAGGTCCGGGAATACCCATACCGAGACCGATAACATCTGCCTTATCGATTCCTTTTTCGGCAAGTTTTGCGGTTACGGATTTTGCAATGTCCGGCTCAACATTCTCGCCGCCGTTGGAACGGTCTGTGGGGATTTCCCACTTATCAAGAAGGTCTCCTTCCTCCGTAAAAAGACCACACTTAACTGTGGTACCGCCTATATCGATTCCGAAAACATATTTTGACATTTATAGATCCTCCGTTTTTATTTCTATTTCATGAGATTTTCGGTAACTCTCTTATAGAGTTCCTGGGCAGCATTGTAGCCCATCTTCTTCTGTCTGTAATTAACCGCTGCCGACTCGCAGATAATTGCAAGGTTACGACCCGGACGAACAGGTATGTTATGAACCGGGAGTTTCATTCCCAGGATTTCGGTGTAATTTTCTTCAAGACCGAGTCGGTCGTACTCCTTATCCTTGACCCAGTCTTCCAGCTGGATAACAAGGTGGATTTCCTGTCTTTCCTTAACGGACTGTACACCGAAAAGAGTTTTTACATCAACTATTCCGATACCGCGAAGTTCAATGAAATGTCTGGTGATATCGGGAGCCGAACCCACAAGGGTATTGTCTGAGATTCTTCTGATTTCCACCACGTCGTCGGATACAAGTCTGTGGCCGCGCTTGATAAGTTCGATGGCCGCCTCACTCTTACCTATACCGCTCTCACCTGTGATCAGAACACCTTCACCGCAGACTTCCACCAAAACACCGTGAATGGAAATGGAAGGAGCCAGTTCTTCTTTAAGGATTCGGTAGATTTCGGCAATAAGTGAACTGGTTTCCATGTCGGAACTGAAAACCGGAACGTTATTGTCTACAGCCAGCTGTTTAAATCCGGGGCTGACTTCAAGATTACGGCAGAAAATGATACACGGAACATGGTATCCCATAAGGTTACCGAAACAGATGTGTCTCTCTTCGCTAGTCATCTTGTGATACATATATGAATACTCAACATTACCGATGAGCTGTATTCTGTCCTTTTCGAAATTCTCGAAAAAGCCTGCCAGCTGAAGGGCCGGTCTGTTAAGTTCCGGTCTTGTAATTTCCGTCTCGCTGATGTCCAGTTCGGGAGTTACATTGGTAAGTCCCAGCATATCAACAAGTTTGGTAAGTTTTACACTCTCCATAGTCTTCTCCTGTTGCTAAATCACGCCTGTGCTTTTAAGTTACATCGGCATATGCCGACGGTAAGCCCAAAGATAATTATACAATATTAATGCACCCTTATCAATTGAAAGTGCTAATGAAAATAGTTATAAATGCTTTCCGCCACCGTCTCGTTCATGCCGGGAAGATCCGCAATTTCGGAAACCGAAAGATTACTGATTTCTTCGATTGATTTAAAACGGCTCATGAGCATTTTGCGTCTTGCCGGGCCCACACCTTTAATGTCATCCAGCACGGAGTGAACCTGCTCCTTTCCTCTTAAGGAACGATGGAAGGTGATGGCAAATCTGTGAACTTCATCCTGAATCCTGGTAAGAAGTTTAAAGCCTTCGCTGTGGGTATCTATGGGGATTTCCACATTGTTGTAATAGAGACCTCTTGTGCGGTGACGATCGTCTTTTACCATGCCGCAGACAGGTATATCTAGCTGAAGTTCCGCAAGAACCTCCACGGCTATGTTAACCTGACCTCTGCCGCCGTCCATAAGAATAAGATCAGGAAGCCTTCCGAAATCCGACTCACCGTTTTCCTCCAGTTCGTTAAGTGTATGGGTAAACCTTCTGGTAAGCATTTCCTTCATGGAAGCGTAATCATCGGGACCCTTTACGGATTTTATCCTGAACTTTCTGTAATCGTTCTTTTTCAGATGTCCGTTTTCGCAAACCACCATGGAACCAACGTTTAAGAATCCGCTGATGTTGGAAATATCGTAGGATTCCATGCGCTCCACTCCGGAAAGACCAAGCCATTCCGAAATCTCTTCGGCAGCCATTACAGTTCTTCCGGCCTCTCTTGTGAGTTTGTCCAAATCGTTCTTCAGTACTATTCTTGCGTTTTCCTCCGCAAGTTCTATCATCTTTTCTTTTATGCCCTTCTTGGGAATTCTAAGATCGACTTTTCTTCCGCTTTTTTTGGTAAGCCACTGACGGATCAAATCCGCATCTTCCGGCTCTGTTTCGCAAAGGATCTCCGCCGGTGTGTAGGCAGTACCTGAATAGAACTGCTTGATAAAGCTGCCCAGTATGTAGGATTTCACCGTACTTTCCGGCTCTTTAAGGAAGTAGTGTTCCCTGCCTATCATCTTACCGCCGCGCATAAAGAAGACCTGAACAACCGCACGGCCTTCATCCACGGCACAGGCAATAACATCTCTTTCGTCTGCGGAAAGATCTGTGGCCTTCTGCTCCTGAGTGACTTCTCTTATGGCATTTATTTTATCTCTGTAAACCGCCGCATTTTCAAAATCCATTTCCGCTGCGGCATCCTTCATTTTTGTTTCCAGGTCCTTAAGGATGGCGTCGGTATCACCGTTAAGAAAACGCATCACTTCATGGATCATGGCATTGTAATCTTCTTTGGATACTCTGCCCTGACAGGGGGCGTCGCACTGACCTATGTGACTGTACAGGCAGGCTCTTACACTAAGGTCACCTTCCGTTAGTTTCGCACTGCAGTTTCTAACCTTATAGAGTTTTCGTATCAACTCCATGGTCTGTCTTGCAGCCGTCACATTGGTATAGGGTCCGAAATACTTTGCCTTGTCCCGAAGCATCTTTCTGGTAAGGAAAACTCTCGGAAAATCCTCGCCGAGAGTCACCTTGATGTAAGGATACATTTTGTCATCCTTAAGCATGGTATTGTACTTCGGAGAATACTGCTTTATCAGATTGCACTCCAGCACCAGGGCTTCCATTTCGGAATCCACAACAATGTACTCGAACCAGGCAATCTTGGAAACCATTTTACGTATCTTGGGAGACAGCCTTGCCGGATCCTGAAAATACTGTCGCACACGGTTCTTAAGTATCTTGGCCTTTCCCACATAAATAACGGTATCATGTGAGTCATGCATCAGATATACACCCGGCTGATTCGGGAGTTTTTTAAGTTCGTCCTCAATAACAAACATGACAGGTCCTTTCTGTGGGTTTCAAACTAAATTTAATTATAGCATACAACGGCCATAAAAAGATACGAAAAAAGGGACGCCGAAGCGCCCCTTTGGTCCGTATGTTTATGCTTATAAATCAATACTTGTTACGGCAGATTCCGCATCTGCCTCTTTGTTTTCTTCGGTTGTTTCCGCCGGAGTTGTTTCGGCATCTGCCTCACCGTTTCTTTCACGGACTACTCTTTCAAGTATGTCCATAAATTCCTTACCGGTAATGGTTTCCTTTTCAAGAAGGAATTCGGCAACGGCATCGAGAACATCCAGATTCTCGCTGATGATCTTCTTGGACTGTTCGTAGCATCCGCTCATGATTTCCTTAACGGCTTCGTCGATCTTTGCGGAGTAGGAATCGGAACAGTTAAGCACTCTTCTGTCATCCAGGTATTCTCCGGCAATTCCTTCAAGTGCCACCATACCGAACTCCTCGCTCATACCGTACATGGTGATCATGTTTCTGGCAAGAGCCGTAGCACGTTCAATATCGTTGGATGCACCTGTTGTAATGGAACCGATACGGATTTCTTCGGCAGCACGTCCGCCGCAGAAAACTCTGATGTCATCGAGGATTTCATCCTTGGAACTGAGGTACTTCTCTTCCTCGGGAACCTGCATTGTGTATCCCAGAGAGCCTTTGGTACGAGGAATAATGGTAATCTTCTGTACCGGCTCGGAATGCTTCTGCATGGCTGCAACCAGCGCATGTCCCACTTCGTGATAGGCAACGATCTTCTTTTCCTTCGGTCCGAGGATTCTGTCTTTCTTTTCCTTACCGGCAATTACTATTTCAACGGCTTCCATCAGGTCTTCCTGCTTAACAACAGTACGTCCGGATTTAACTGCCAGAATAGCTGCTTCGTTGATCATGTTGGCAAGGTCGGCACCTACTGCACCGGCAGTGGTTCTTGCAATTTCCTCAAGATCCACGTTCTCATGCATTAAGACGTCCTTGGAATGTACTTTAAGTACTGCAAGTCTGCCCTTAAGGTCGGGCTTTCCTACGATAACACGGCGGTCGAAACGGCCGGGTCTGAGGAGAGCCTTATCAAGAACTTCCGGCCTGTTGGTGGCCGCAAGTATTACTATACCCTTGGAAGAATCGAAACCGTCCATTTCGGAAAGGAGCTGATTGAGAGTCTGCTCTCTTTCATCATTGCCGCCATGTCTTGAGTCACGGCTTTTACCTATGGCATCAATTTCGTCTATGAATATAATACATGGAGCGTTCTGCTGTGCTTCCTTGAAAAGATCACGCACACGGGATGCACCTACGCCCACATACATTTCTACAAAGTCCGAACCTGAAAGTGAGAAGAAAGGTACTCCGGCCTCTCCCGCAACAGCTTTTGCAAGGAGGGTCTTACCTGTTCCCGGAGGTCCTACAAGAAGGGCACCCTTGGGAAGTTTGGCACCGATTCTGGTATACTTCTCCGGATCGTGGAGAAAGTCTACAAGTTCAAGAACCGAATCCTTGGCCTCTTCCTGACCTGCCACATCTTTAAACCTTGTCTTTATGTCCTTTTCAACATACATCTTGGCCTTGCTCTTGCCTACGCCGCCAATGCCGCCGTTCTTAAAGAGATTTCTGTAAAGAAGGAACAGAGCGCCGTATACAAGTCCGAAGGGAAGCACCCACTCCACAAGGAATGCTATGAGAGGTGAAGTGCTCTCATCGTCAATACCGAAGTACTTGATTCCGTGTTCGGTAACATAGGCCTCAAACTCGGGATCGTAGGAAAAACCTACATAGTAAAGCTTGCCGTCATCTTCATAGGTGGTGGTGTAGATTTCGTAACGCTTGTTATTGTAATCGGTCTTTACCGATTCTACTTTGTCCTCTTCCACCATCTTCTGGAATTCGGTGTAGCTTATGATTTTGGTGCGGCTCTTTATTATGGCAGATGCTGCATAATAGTAGACGATAAACATGGCAAAAGTAATCATGAGTATTATCATGATTCTGTTAAAGCTGGACTTTTTCTTTCCGCCGTTATCGCCGCCGCCGTTGTTATGTGAATTCTGATTATCCATCAAAACCCTCCGTGTTAGATGTTTTCGATTTGCCAGTCTATGGGTTTTATTCCGTTCTCACTAAGGAATGCGTTGGCCTTACTGAAATGGCCGCATCCGAAGAAACCTCTGTAGGCTGACAGCGGGCTCGGGTGAGGAGCCTCAAGTATTAAATGCTTAGGATTGTTAAGCATAGATTTCTTGCTTCTTGCAGGTGATCCCCAAAGCATAAACACAATGGGACGATCCTGCTCATTTAAAACTTTGATTACAGCATCGGTAAATTCTTCCCAGCCCCTTCCCTTATGGGATGCAGCTTCGTGAGCCCTTACGGTAAGCACTGTATTAAGAAGCAGTACGCCCTGCTCCGCCCACTTGGTAAGATAACCGTTATTGGGAATGTAATTTCCCAAATCATCATGCTGTTCCTTATAGATGTTAAGAAGAGACGGAGGAATGTCAATTCCCGGTCTTACGGAAAAAGAAAGACCGTGGGCCTGACCGTCATTGTGGTAAGGATCCTGTCCCAGAATCACCACTTTAACATCCGATAAAGGTGTCAGATGAAACGCCGTAAAAATGTCATTTGCCGGCGGAAAGATCTTTCTTTCGGAATACTCCTTCTTAACAAAGGAATACAGATTCTTATAGTATTCTTTTTTGAATTCGGGCTCCAGTACCGGAAGCCAGTCATTATCTATTGCAGCCACTATAATCTGACACTGACCCCTTCTTTTCTCAGATACTCTTTTACTTCATTGATCTCAAGTTCTTTATAATGGAAAAGGCTTGCAGCAAGTGCCGCATCTGCCATGCCATCAGTGAGAGCTTCTTTAAAATGCTGTAAATTGCCTGCGCCGCCGGATGCGATAACAGGGATGTTTACATTCTCCGCAACGCTTCTTGTAAGTTCAAGATCGTAGCCATTTTTGGTTCCGTCGCAGTCCATGCTGGTAAGAAGGATCTCACCGGCTCCGAGTTCCGCTGCCTTCATTGCCCACTCTACCGCATCGATGCCCATGTCCACTCTTCCGCCGTTTTTATAAACGGTGAATCCCTTTCCGTCCGGGCGTCTCTTGGCATCAATGGCACATACTACGCACTGGGAGCCGAACTTATCTGCCGCTTCGGAAATAAGTGTCGGGTTCATGATTGCCGCGGAGTTTACCGCAACTTTGTCGGCACCTTCACGAAGTATCATTCTGAAATCCTCAACGGTTCTGATACCGCCGCCGACGGTGAAAGGAATGAAAACGGTTTCGGCAACCCGCCTTACCATCTCTTTTTTGATATCTCTTGCATCGGAGGATGCGGTAATGTCCAAAAAGACAAGTTCGTCCGCACCTTCACGTCCGTAGGCTGCACCTACTTCCACCGGATCACCGGCATCTTTTAAATCAACAAAATTTACACCTTTTACCACACGTCCGTTGTTAACATCAAGACAGGGTATAATTCTTTTAGTAAACATATTCTGCTCCGTCCTTTACTTCAGATTCAGGAAATTGCCAAGTATCTTAAGACCTACATCTCCGCTCTTTTCGGGATGGAACTGTGTGGCAAATACGTTGCCTGCCTCAACGGAGGCATCTATAGTTACGGAATAATGTGTAGTTGCGGCAACCTGTGATTTATCGGAAGCATCAAGATAGTATGAATGTACAAAGTATACATAGGAATTCTGCGGAATTCCGGCAAACAATCTGCTGCCTTCCCTGATGGTAATGTCATTCCAGCCGATGTGTGGAATCTTGAGTCCTTCCGCATCGGGGATACGCTTTACGCTTCCGCGAAGAAGTCCCAGACCTTTAACTCCCGGTGTTTCATCGGAAGATTCAAAGATGAGCTGGAGACCAAGGCATATGCCAAGGAATGGCTTTCCTGTTTTCACATAGTCTTTAATAACATCAACAAGACCGAATCTCTCAAGTTTTTCCATAGCATCTCCGAAGGAACCAACTCCCGGAAGAATGACTCTGTCTGCGGAAAGAATGACTTCTCTGTCTCTGGTTAATACCACCTTGGAGCCAAGCTTTTCGCAGGCCTTTGATACGCTTGCGATGTTACCTGCATCATAATCAATAATTGCTACCATAATTACTCCGTTTTGCAATCGAGTTCCAGCCAGAACTCAACGCCGTCTTCCCTGTTATTTACGCCGCACGGTCTGTTGTGCTGTTCCATGATAGCCTTAACAATGGAAAGGCCGATGCCGGAACCGCCGTACTCTCTCGTGCGTGCTTTATCAACTTTATAGAACTTAACCCATACTTTATCCAAAGCCTCTTCGGGAATGTTCTCTCCGGTATTGAATACCGTAAGGCGAACATTGCATTCCTTCTTTTCAAGACTTACACGGATAATGTTTTCACCGTCCACATGGTGGTAGGCATTGCTTACAAAATTGGAGATGCACTCTTCTATAAGGAATTCGTCTCCGTAGACGTATACCGGTTCCTTTTCATCAAAGATAACCTTAACGTCTTTGTCCCCTGCAAGCACCTCGGAAGCGGAAAGAACACCGCTTACAAGTTCTACAAGGTCAAATCTTACCATATCAAGCTGACTTTCGCCATATTCAAGTTTATTAAGTGACAAAAGCTTTTGAACCATGGAATTCATCTTCACTGCTTCGTCCATTATTACGTCACAGTAAAAATCTCTGCTTTCCGGGTCTTCGTTTACATTCATCTTAAGACCTTCGGCATAGCCCTGGATAATGGCTATAGGAGTCTTAAGCTCATGGGAAACGTTACCCAGAAACTCGGTTCTCATTTCGTCTATTTCCACTCTCTTCTTAAGATCAAATTCCAGTTCTTCATTGGCTTTTTTAAGCTCGATGATCTTTTGTTCAAGAGAGGTGGAAAGGGTATTTAGGCTTTCTGCCAGCTGTCCTATTTCATTGTCGCCTACCACATCTGCCTTAACATCGAAATCCATGTTGGACATGCGCTTTGCTACGGCAGTCATCTTTTCGATAGGTCGTGTGAACCTGCCCAGGATTATAAAAATAACTATTGCCGACCAGATGATCACAACTATACCGATGTAAGCATAGAAATTGTTGGCTACTATGGCAGATTCCTGAGCCGACTGATAGTTAAATCTCAGGATCACGTAGGTCTTTTCCGAAAGGCTGCCTACCAGATCGTAATAATACAGACCGCTGTAGGTATCCTGAGTCAGGAAAATGGTATAGTCTCCGTCTTGGCTTTTATAAACCACATCGGATGTTACGGCAGTTTTATCCTTGCCATTTTCAATGTATGACTGAGTGGTTTCAAGAATACGTTCCGACTCGTCAACACCGGCAGAGTTATAGGCTTCAACTATTTTCCCGTCCACATAGCCTATAATGCCTATTCTGAGATTATCCTCGGAACTGATTCTGTCCAAAGAGTTTTTTATCTCAAAGAAGGCAATGGCGCGGCTTGCGTATCCGTCGTAATTGTCCTGACCGACCGCCTCATCGCTCTCACTGTCGCCTGTGGAAGGCACGGGAGTATCGGACTTCTTGTTAATGTCTGACTCTCCGCCATAGTTTTCACCGATTACCTGCTGACCTGTTCCGGCAATCATGTTTTTGATGTCGTAATAGGTACTTTTCAGTGAATTGATTTCCCTGTAGCGGTAGAATCTTGCCAGCATTAAGTTGGAACAGACTATACTGACAAGAATACAGGCTGCCATCATCGCCACGAAAATCAGGGCGAACTGCAGCCTGAATGATTTCTTAAATCTCATGGGATTTTATTCCTCTGTATCAAACTTGTATCCGAAGCCCCAGATGGTCTTTATGAGATCACCCTTTTCTCCGAGTTTGCTTCTGAGCTTCTTAACATGGGTATCTATGGTTCTCGCGTCGCCGAAATAATCATAGTTCCAGACATTGTTAAGGATTTTTTCTCTGGAAAGAGCAACGCCCTTGTTAAGCAGGAAATAACTCAGGAGTTCGAATTCCTTTACGCTTAAATCCACTGTGTTTCCGTCCACCTTTACTACGTGGGCAACTTTATCTATAACGATACCGCAGGATTCCATAATGTCATTTCCGGTAACGTTGGTCCTTCTGAGTATTGCATTTACTCTGGCCACAAGGATCTTGCTGCTGAAGGGTTTGGTAATGTATTCGTCAACTCCAAGATTGAATCCTGTAAGTTCGTCCTTCTCATCGCCCTTGGCAGTAAGCATAATAACGGGAACTTTGGAATACTGTCTTATTTCCTTAAGAACCTGCCATCCGTCCATTTTAGGCATCATTACATCAAGTATCACAAGAGAAATCTCGTTGTCGGCAAAGAACTTCTCCACCGCTTCTTCTCCGTCTCCCGCTTCAACTATTGTATAACCTTCTCTTCCGAGGAAGTCGCCGATGAGTTTTCTCATACGGCTTTCGTCATCTACTATAAGAACTTTAATACTATCCATTGTTTGCACCATGCTTTCAAAATAATCTCTCTTTTACCTTGGGTACACTACCGCAGTGTCTAAAAGAATATTATTATTTTTCTATGTCTAAATTGTGAAATAAAGCGAAACAAACGGTGTTCACTAACGCATATGCCTAATCTACATACTCGTAGATAACCACTTTCTTAACGTAAATCGCCTCTTCTCCCGAAGCCCGGAGCGAACAGACTTCGTCCATCACATCATAGCCGCGAAATACCTGGCCGAAGACGGTGTTGTGGCCGTACAGCCAGGGGGCCCCGCCGTAGGTTAAGTAGCGGGCCAGCTGGGCATCTGTCAGAGACGTTCCGTAGTTGGTTTCAAGATAATCCCTTAATGTCATGTTGTAATGCTCACCAAGGGGCTTGGCCAGGGAGTTTACCAAATCCTTACCGGCAGTTACAAAGAAAAACTGCATGGCATTGGTGCCGTCCGTGCCCTGATTGGCCATGCACAAAGCGCCTCTGGTGGTGTAGAGGTCTTCACTTATTTCATTGGAAAAACCGCCGCCCCAGATGCTTTCTTCTTTAGTATCGTCGGTTAAGGGCTTACCTGCCTGGAGGTAGTAGCCCTCCGAAGCTTCCGAAACATAGGTTCCGTCGTACTCGCCCTTCTTTGCTTTTTCAACAAAGTTGTCCACGGCATAGCCTGCATCTTCCTTAAAAAGCTTAACGTAAATGTGACCGTGGCCGAGTATTTCAATATCGGCGCAAAGATCCCCCTCTTTGGGAGTCTCATACTGATACAGCTTCCGTGCCTCTTCAGAAAGGGTCGGTTCGGATGCATCGGTACCGGTGGGAATGTAATGTGTATCCTTTTTACTGCCGCAGCCGCAAAGAACAGTAACGGCCAGGCAGATAAGGGCAATCAGTTTTATATATTCTCTCTTCAAATTATGTCTCCAAATCCATAGATTATGCTGCTTTTCGCACAGAAAACGAGCCGCAGAAAAATCATTCTAATTTTACTATTGAGGGCATGTTCATGCAAGCCTTTTATGGGCCTATTTTATTTGACAGAAAGGGGGTGCTGGTATATAATCCATATGTTAATGCTTCCGTGGCTCAGTTGGTAGAGCAATTGATTCGTAATCAATAGATCGTGGGTTCGAGTCCCATCGGGAGCTTTTTTTATTTGTTTGCAAAAAACAAACGGAGGTTTACTATGGGACCTATAGAAATTGCATTAATAATAGTATCCTTAATATGTATAATCCTCGTAGTCGCGCTGGTTGTTGTCTACAATAAGGCAGGCGCTTCCGAGGAGGATATCGAAAAGTACATATCCGACAACAAGAAGCTTTATGCCAAGGTTCAGGCTCTTAACGAAGACTTAAGAGAAACCGAGCAGGCAGAGGCCAATCTCAACGCACAGTTTGAGGATCTCAGGGAAAGATATGAAGATGTCAACCGTGTTGCCTACACGGACAAGCTTACAGACCTTCCCAATTATCAGCAGTTCACTGACATTTTCGACGGTGTAATGAGTACTATCCGCGAGAATGAAAAGTGCTCCATATCCCTTATAAGACTTGCCAACTACGACCGTATTACCAATCTTTCCGGTCATGTGGCGGGCGATGAGCTTATTCTTGATTTCTGCAGCAGATTAAAGGCCAATCTTACAGAGGACGATTTCGTTGCGCGTATCGGCCCGGATGAATTTGCCGTAATCTCACAGAACTTCGATGACATCGAAGAGTTCAAAGACCG
The DNA here is from genome assembly GCA_902772565.1 of uncultured Lachnospiraceae bacterium. Lineage (GTDB taxonomy): Bacteria > Bacillota > Clostridia > Lachnospirales > Lachnospiraceae > UBA3775. The sequence continues at coordinate 16,017 of CACYBJ010000216.1, forward strand.
TTTCTCCCTTTTGGGACAGCTTCTCAGAACTCCTTTCGAATCAGGCGGCCAGGATATCATTCCTACCGTTTACATGGCATCAACACTCTATCCGACCGACGGAAAAACTTCACAGCTTCTTTCGCTGAATGTTCGTCTTGCTTTAAGTTATGCCATTTCAGGCGGCGAACCGAAGGTATACTTCTACGAAGAGAAAATGGCCAACGAAGCCATGAGAAGAATGGAAATACTTGCCGGCATCAACCGTGCTGCGGCAGATGAAAACTTCACCTACCTTTGCGGTGCCCAGATCGACCTTAAGAGCGGCAAGGTATCATCCTTCGAAATCCTTCCCGCATGGGACTCTCCCGCCTACGGACGACTTTATCCGAAGGATTATCTTAAGTATGCGGAAGACACTCCTATCGCCAAGAAGATCTTCTCACAGCTCTTTGCGGCAACCTGCGGTAAACAGCAGATATTCAACGAAGCCGGCTATGAAAACGTCAAGTTCATAGTTCCATGTTTCGTAAATCAGTTTATAGATGAGGAATTCGTAAAGATCGTTTACGACGCCATCGAGTCATCCGACGCCGATCCGAACAGAATGCTCATTGCAGTTCCGGAAAGCGTAATCCTTAACAATCCGGGAGCCACCACTGCTCTGATGAAAAAGATCAGAAAGCTTGGCATCCGCTTTGTGCTTGACGATTTCGGCGCTGTTTCCTCTTCCCTCAAGACTCTTTCAAGAGCGCCGTTTTCTTACATCCGCCTTTCAAAGAATCTGCTTGACGGTGAAACTGTAATCGAATCCGAAAAGATTTTGAAATCCTTTACGGAACTTGCACATTCCTGGGATCTTCTCGTAATCGCCACAGGTGTGGATGTAAAACAGCAGGAAGAGCTTTACAGGAAGATGCGCGTAGACCTGTGCCAGGGCGAGCTTTACAACGGTTTCATGGCAGATGAAGTAGCCGTTCAGATTGCCCGTGTAACAGGTTCCAAATAGGCCAAAACACCTAATTTCATTTGTACAATTTGTCTATTATTTTCCGTTTTTTTCGGCAAAATAATGATTGTTTCGATACAGGCAAATAAATACAATCGAGTTACTCTCCTACGGGAGGGTAACTCTTTTTTTGTTTTCGCGGCAGATGCATATGCCACGAGGGCAAAGCTAAAACTATTTATATGGGAGGAATTAAATTGACCTATCAGGAGTTTACTAATGTGCTTAGCAATGAGATTGCCCTACGAGGAAATATCAAAGGGGACCTCATATTCAACAAAACACTGAAGAACAACGGAGTGTTCTGCCACAACATGGTTATTAAGGAGGCAGGCACAAATATTTCACCTTCGTTAAGGCTGGATTATTTCTACGATGAATATCTGGGAGGGCGAAGCCTTTCCGACATATGCGAATGCATTGAGTCGGTAGTAAATACCCAGCCTGACTTTTCGGAAACCGACTTTTCCCTAAGCTGGAAACGTGTGAAGGACAGCATAATCTATGTGGTGATCAATCGGGAGTCCAATGAAGAATACTTAAGGGAAGTTCCCCACATTGACTTTCTGGACTTTTCCATTGTATTTAAGATCGATACCATCTTCCTAAACATTGCAGGTATGATAAGTATCACCAATGAGATAATGGATGTGCTGGGGGTAGGAATCGCCGAACTGACAGAGGCTGCCAAAAAGAATACGCCCCTGTTGATGCCTATAAAGACTCTCCTGCTGCCTGACATGATTGAGGAGCTGTGCGGAGGACGTGAGCATCTGCCGGGGGATTTTCCCGATGTGCTTGTCTGTACCAACGAAGACAAACATTACGGAGCAAGCTGTATTCTCTACGATGATTTTTCGGAATCCATAGACGAATTTGATGTAAAGGACTGCTATGTGATTCCGTCTTCGGTTCACGAGGTGCTTCTGATCAAGGACGACGGCAGCGATAACAGAGACTGCCTCGAAGACATGGTCAGATGCGTCAATGAAGAAACTGATCTTCCGGAAACGGACTTTCTATCCAACAGAGTTTACAAATTCTCAGAAATAAAAGAAGCCCTGGCAGCAGAGCTATACCCTGCCGCAGGACTGTCTGTCGTATAATTTCTAATTAAGCTTTTGAGCATCCGCGTACTCCTTAAGAGCCGGATCCTCTTTAAGAGCCTTTTCAAACAAAAGATTTACGGAATTAACAAGTCTTGTCACTTCTTTATCCGAATTAATACTGCTTACTACCTCATTGTAAACATCGGCAGATACAGCGCCGCTTTCAATATACCAGTTGCTGCCTGAGGCTGTCAGGAACAGTTCCTCAAGGGACGGTACGGGTGTATCTATTCCGTTTACGTACATTTCGGTAAAAACGTAGGCAACGTAGTCTAAAGGCGCCTGACCTTCTTTCAGGAATATCTTTTTAATCTTAATCCTGTTAACGTTTACCAGGGTCGTATAGTTGGCCTCGGAATAAAGGGACGGATCCGAAAGACAGCTTTTAAGAAGCTCGGTCTCTCCGTTTGAAAGTGCGGAATAATAGTTCGTGATCAGAAATCTGATCTTATCATCATCACATTCTTTTAATGACGTGTATATACCCTCGGACTCCGGCGGTAATGTCGGGGTCGGGGTTATGTACCTTACGCCGTCACCGTGGGTGGCGGTTATGTTTTTTATTATGTTTCCGCAGGAAGTTGCCAGGCACATGACAAAAGCCATGAAAAGAAGCATAATGAATTGTTTTTTCACGGCGATGGGCCACATTGCAAAAAATAGTGTGGAGGTGCAAGCCCCTGCAAAATCGCCTTCGGCGATGGGCTTGCACACGGCAGCAGGTCATCGCAGATGACCTGCTGCGACGGTTTTGACCTTCGGCCAAAATCCTGTCCCACATCAAAGATGTGGGACGTTATATACCCGGCGGGATTCGAACCCGCGATCTTTGGCTTCGGAAGCCACTGCTCTATCCACTGAACTACGGGTACAAGCGGACTTAGTA
>CACYBJ010000217.1 GCA_902772565.1 uncultured Lachnospiraceae bacterium
AGTTCAGGATACTTGAAAATGTTGGTGGCGCCGCTGGTAAACATTTCCACATCGTCGTATTCGGTAAAGGTATCCGAAATCGCATCGATAATATCACTGATGACCGATGTGTAACCCAGGGATTCGTCTTTCATCTTTCTGATAAGACCCAGATTGATGGAATTCTGATCCAGTCCCTGAAGGAAAGTATTAAGCATAAGATTGAGTTTAAGAATGGTTTCGGAAGAAAGTTCCTCCTCCAGCTTAACAATCTTATTCTTCACCAGATTGCCTTCGAGAACGACTACCACAAGAAGCGATTCGTTATCGAGAGCGGAAAGCTGAACGAATTTGAGTTTCTTTTCACGTACTGTTGGAGTGGTGATCATCGAAGCATAATTGGTATTCTCCGCAATGAGCTTCGCTGCCTCCTTAAGTACTGTGTCCAGCTTCTCGGATTTACGTTCAAGCATTACTTTCATGTCTGAAAGTTCGCTTTCCTTCTCCTCCATCATAAGGTCTACGTAAAAACGGTAGCCCTTATCGGTAGGAACTCTTCCCGCTGAAGTATGAGGCTGTGTAATGTAGCCCAGCTCCTCAAGATCCGACATTTCATTTCTTATTGTTGCGGAACTTAAGTTAATACCCTCAAGCTTGGAAATGGTTCTTGAACCTACCGGTTCGCCGGTGTCGAGGTAATTCTGGATTATCGACAACAGGATTTTTTGTTTTCTTTCGTCCAGTCTGCTATCCATGCTTTCCCTTTCGTTCTCCTCTTTGTTAGCACTCAAGGTGTAGGAGTGCTAACATCTACAAATAAAATACCACCTGACACAGTTTGTGTCAAGCGGTATATTGTGTTTTTTGTGTGGAAAAAGTAATTGTCGGCACTTATTACAGAATTTCCGAAAGAATACTGTTACTGACAAGAAATCCCTTTGGAGTAAAATGATAGTTCTCCCCGGAGTTTTCAATAAGTCTTTCCGATATTTCTGCATTTCCGGCAGATGCGCTGTACAATCCTTCCGATATTTCCGTTTTTCCGGCAGATGCACTGTAACGGCAAAGAACATCTTTAATATCCTCCGGGAGCTCATGGCCGTAGGTTTTCTCAAACCTTTCCGTGTTCAGTCCCTCTGAGGTTCTGAGAGCCAGGATTACATATTCTTTTTCTGCCTCTCCTTTATCCATCATCTCATCTTCAGTTATGTATGGATCATTAATATAATCACTAAGACCTGTCAGTTTTCTCTTTCTTATCCAGCCCGTTCTTCGGCAGATACCGTTTCCGGCGTCAGTCTCAGAACCTGCTTTACGACTGCCGTCAACAGGTACTGTTCCTGCCATCTCAAGTCCGCTTACGGCCCCCAGGCCGCAGCCAACGTACTCTTCCTGCCTCCAGTAAGCCAGATTATGCTTTGATTCATAACCCGGTCTCGCAAAGTTGGATATTTCATATTGATCGTATCCGGCTTCTCCAAGGATTCTCTCTGTCTCAAGATAGATTTCGGATTCAAAGTCTTCATCTGCCTCGTAGCCGGACTTCGGACCGTACTTTTTATAAAAAGGAGTTCCTTCTTCTATTATCAGTTCATAGGCTGATATGTGCTCCGGTGCAAGCCCTATGGCCGTTTTAAGGCTTTTAGCAAAGCCGGCCTTACTGTCGCCGGGTACACAGCTGATAAGGTCTATATTTATGTTTTCAAAGCCCGAGGAACGAAGAATGTCAAAAGCTTTTACCGCGGTTTCCGCATTATGGGCTCGTCCCAGCGTTTTAAGTACCTCATCATTAAAGGACTGAACGCCCATGCTGACTCTGTTGATTCCAGCCTTAAGATAGGCAGATGCCTTCTCGCGGCTTACAGTACATGGATTGGTTTCAATTGTAATTTCCGCGTTGGGTGCTATATCGAAATGCTCTTTAACGGTATCCATAACAGAGGCGATGGCATCTGCCGGAAGATATCCCGGAGTTCCGCCGCCTATATAAACAGAATCAAGCGATACTTTAGGATAGGCATTCACGCCATCTGCCACAGCGGCGCCGGATACGCCTGCCTTTTTTCTTTCACGAAGGGACAGCTCTTCGGCGGTATGAATTATATCCTTTTTTAAAGCCGTTAAATAATCGAGTAGGATGACTCCTACTCGATTCGACGGGTCATCTCGCGTACGAAGTCCGCTCAATGACCGTTCACTCAGCCCTCGCCCAGCAAGCTCGCTTGCTGCCGA
>CACYBJ010000218.1 GCA_902772565.1 uncultured Lachnospiraceae bacterium
AACGAAAGGGATGAGTTATTAAAGACTCTTAGTCAAAACGAGAAAAAGGTGTACAGACTGTTGGGAATAAAGCCTGTTCACATCGATTATCTTGCTATAAAAAGCGAACTGGATTTCTTTGCGGTTTTGGAATCGGTAAGTTCACTGATTGAAAAGAATCTGGCTGCGGAAGCATCTCCCGAGTACTATGTCAGGAAAACAGTATGAAATAAAAAACATCTTGAAAATCATAAATTAATGGTGTATTCTTTGTAACGTCTTTGCGTTTTAAAGACATGACAGAATAGTTTTCCCGAAATTTTGTCACAATATTTTGATATGAAAGACGGGTTTTTATAATGGCAAAGAATCTTGTAATAGTAGAGTCTCCATCTAAAGCAAAAACAATTCAGCGTTTCTTAGGCTCCGGATATTCGGTTATCGCAAGCGGCGGACATGTAAGGGATCTTCCCAAATCCCAGCTTGGTATAGATGTTGAAGGCGGAACCTTCGATCCTAAGTATATAACCATCAGAGGGAAAGGAGAGCAGCTCGCTCTTCTTCGTAAAGAAGTAAAAAAGGCAGGCAAAATATACCTTGCAACCGACCCTGACCGCGAGGGAGAGGCAATTTCCTGGCATCTTTCGTCCGTATTTCCGGACGATGCAAAGAAAAAGTGCTACAGAGTAACCTTTAACGAAATTACCAAGAATGCGGTTAAAGAGGCAATGAAGAGCCCGAGAAAGATAGATATGGATATCGTTGATGCCCAGCAGGCAAGACGTGTTCTCGATCGTCTTGTGGGTTATCTTATCAGCCCCCTTCTTTGGAAAAAAATCAAAAGAGGTCTTTCCGCAGGTCGTGTTCAGTCGGTAGTATTAAGAATAATTGCCGACCGTGAAGATGAAATTGCCGCATTTGTTCCGGAAGAATACTGGAGTCTTGAGGCAGATATTAAAACCGCAGGTTCAAAGAAGCCGGTTGTGGCCCGTTATTACGGCGAAAACGGCAAGAAGGAAGATCTTAAGAGCGGTGAGCGCGTAAATATCATAAAGAATTATGTTGAGAAGAACGATTTTGTCGTATCTGACATTAAGACCGGCGAAAGAGTAAGAAAGGCTCCGCTGCCATTTACCACAAGTACTCTTCAGCAGGAAGCATCCAAGGCTCTTAACTTCTCAACCGTTAAAACCATGAGAGTGGCTCAGCAGCTTTACGAAGGAGTTGCGGTTAAAGGTCACGGCACCATCGGTCTTATTACATATCTGAGAACCGATTCTACCCGTATCTCTGACGAAGCTCACAAAGCTTGCATAGAGTATGTAAAGGAAAACTACGGTGAGGCATTTGCCGCAAAAGAGAATAATTCCGGAAACGGCGGTAAGAAGATTCAGGATGCGCACGAAGCCATCAGACCGACTTACATTGATATAACTCCGGCTTCCGTAAAGAGCGAGCTTACCAATGAGCAGTTCAGGCTTTATCAGCTCATCTGGAGACGTTTTGTGGCTTCCAGAATGGCTGCTGCAAAGTATATCAATTCAACCATTACCCTTAAATGCGGAAACTATGATTTCAAAACAGTCAGCACAAAGCTTGATTTCGAAGGTTTCATGAGTGTATATAACGAGGCAGATGACAACGAAAGCCTCGACAAGAAACTCTTTATCCCGGCTCCCGGTGAGAAGATGGGAAGAGGAGAAATCAGATCCGAGCAGCATTTTACCCAGCCTCCGGCACACTTTACCGAAGCATCTATGGTAAAGACCATGGAAGAACTGGGAATCGGACGTCCTTCAACATACGCGCCTACTATTTCCACTTTGATTTCCAGACACTATGTGTCCAAAGAAGGAAAGAACCTGTTTATTACCGAAACCGGTGAGGCAGTAAACGGCATCATGAAGGATTACTTCTCAAGTATTGTAAAGGTTGATTTCACAGCCAACATGGAAATGCTTCTGGACGGTGTTGAAGAAGGTTCTGTTAACTGGAAGGAAATCGTTAAGAATTTCTATCCGGATCTTAACGAGGCTGTTAAGGTGGCACAGGAAGAAATCGACAAGATCAAGATTGCCGATGAAGTGTCCGACGTTCAGTGTGATGTGTGCGGTCGTATGATGGTAATCAAGTATGGACCTCACGGCAAATTCCTTGGATGTCCGGGATTTCCGGAATGTAAGAATACCAAGCCGTTCCTTGAGAAAACAGGGGTTTCCTGTCCTAAGTGCGGAAAGGAACTTGTAATCAGAAGAACCAGAAAGGGCCGCAGATATTACGGATGCGAGAATTATCCGGAATGCGATTTCATGTCCTGGTCAAAACCTAAAGAAGAGACAACTAATTCATAAATGTAATTATTTTATGTCATCTGCGCCGGAATTTTGCGGGTTATTTCTGCAAATTCCGGCGTTGTTTTGGATTTGTCGTTGCAATTATTTTTTTTGTGTGATAGTTTAAATTTAGGTTTGTACGGTATGCTTATATCGTGAAATTGTAAGTTAATGCGGTGTGTTTTACCGTAAATATAAAATGTGGAGGTTTGTTATGAGCGTTGAATTATTAGACAAGACCAGAAAAGTCAATAAGCTTTTACAGGAGAAATTCGACAAAAACAGACTTATTTTCGATGACCTCTGTAAGATCCTCGGAGAAGGCCTTAAGGCGAATACTCTTGTAATCAGCCGCAAAGGAAAGATTCTCGGTAGTTATACATCTCCTGAAATGGATTCCATTTCGGGCATGCTTTCGGATAAGGTCGGTGACATTATCGACAAGCATCTGAATGAAAGACTGACAAATATTCTTTCCACCAAGGAAAATGTTAACCTTGAGACCCTTGGTTTTTCATCTGCCGAAGTTAAGAATATTACAGCCATCGTAAGCCCGATCCTTATTTCAGGCAAGAGACTCGGTCACCTGTTCGTTTACAGAAAGGACAATATCTTCTCAATCGATGATATTATCCTTGTGGAATTCGGTGCTTCCGTAGTTGGTCTTGAAACCATGAGATCCGAGAAGGAAGAGAACGATCTTGAGAATGCCAAGAAGAGTAATCTTGAGATGGCCATCAATTCACTTTCAAGATCCGAGTTTGAAGCAGTACATTACATTTTCGATAATTTCGAAGGAATTGACGGTATTGTAATTGCCAGCAGAATCGCAGACAACATCGGAATTACAAGATCTGTTATCGTAAATGCCTTAAGAAAACTTGAGAGTGCGGGTGTTATTTACTCCAAATCCTCAGGTATGAAAGGTACCTACGTTAAAATTCAGAACGAATATTTGAAAGAAATGCTTGAAAATGAAAAAACACTGTGATATTATTTCACAGGTTAATATGCACGTATTGTGTTTGCCGGATGGAGCCGCATTGCTCGTACGGTTGCCGGTTTTAAGCAATACGGAAGTAAAATCTTATAAACCACGGAGGTAAAAAATGAGCGTTATTTCAATGAAACAGTTACTCGAAGCAGGTGTTCATTTCGGACATCAGACAAGAAGATGGAACCCTAAAATGGCTCCTTACATCTACACAGATCGTAACGGAATCCATATTATCGATCTTCAGAAGTCTGTAGGAATGGTTGACGATGCCTATGAAGCAGTTAAGAACATTGCTGCAAACGGCGGTACAATCCTCTTCGTAGGAACAAAGAAGCAGGCACAGGATTCTATCAAGTCTGAGGCAGAGCGTTGCGGTCAGTTCTACGTAAACGAAAGATGGCTCGGCGGTATGCTCACAAACTTCAAGACTATCCAGAGCAGAATCAAGAAGCTTAAGAACATCGAAAAGATGAAGGAAGACGGAACTTTCGATGTACTTCCAAAGAAGGAAGTTATCCTTTTAGAGAAGGAGCTTGAGAAGCTTACAAAGAATCTTGGCGGTATCAAGGACATGAAGAAACTCCCTGATGCAATCTTCGTAGTAGATCCTAAGAAGGAAAAGATTTGCGTACAGGAAGCACATTCTCTTAACATTCCTCTTATCGGTATTGCAGATACAAACTGCGATCCTGATGAACTTGATTATGTAATCCCGGGCAACGATGATGCTATCCGTGCGGTTAAGCTTATCGTTTCCAAGATGGCAGATGCAGTTATCGAAGCTAACCAGGGCGAGTCCATGGCAGAAGCTGAGGCAGATGCTGAAGAAGTTAAGACAGAAGAGTAATCAAGGAGGAATTATAAATGGCAGTTTCAGCTAGTGACGTTAAGAAACTCAGAGAAATGACAGGCGCAGGAATGATGGACTGCAAGAAGGCTCTTACAGAGACCGACGGCAATTTTGATGAGGCAGTTGAATTCCTTAGAAAGAAGGGTCTTGCAAGCGCAGACAAGAAGGCAGGCAGAATTGCCGCTGAAGGTATCGTTAAGACTCTTGTTTCAGACGATAACAAGACAGGTGTTGTAATCGAAGTTAACTCAGAAACAGACTTCGTTGCAAAGAACGAGAAGTTCCAGACCTATGTAGAGGGACTTGCTAAGCAGCTTCTTGCAAACGACTATGCAGATGTTGATGCATTCAAGGCAGCTAAGTCCGATCTTGATCCTTCCATGACAGTTGAAGAGTATCACAAGTCAATGGTTGCTACTATCGGTGAGAATCTTACTATCAGAAGATTTGAAAAGATTTCCGCAGATGTTGTTTACTCATACATCTACGGTGGCGGCAAGACTGGTGTTTTAGTAGCTGCTACAACAGATGCATCTGCAGACAAGATTGAAGATGCATTAAAGAATATCGCTATGCAGATCGTTGCTTTCTCAGCAAAGTACATTTCATCTGCAGATGTTCCGGAAGATTACAAGGCTCATGAGCTTTCAATCCTTGTAGAGCAGGCTAAGGCAGATCCTAAGAATGCAGGTAAGCCTGATGCAATCCTTGAGAAGATGACAACAGGTCGTCTTAACAAAGAGCTTAAGGGCATTTGCCTTCTTGAGCAGGAACTTTTCAATGCAGCTGTATTTGAAGGTTCATGCGGAAATTACATCAAGAAAGTATCCAACGACCTTGGTGTAAGCCTTGCAGTTTCAAACTTCGTACGTTTCGAAACAGGTGAAGGTCTTGAGAAGAAGAACGAAGACTTTGCAGCAGAAGTAGCTGCTCAGATGGGTCAGTAATTCACGCTTTTATAATAGTTTATTAAGTCTCTCCGGTTTTTCCGGAGGGACTTTTTTTGATCAATTCCCGGTGGGATTATTCCCTGCTGCAATTACTTTTTATTGTTTATACGGCGTATTTGTGATAAAATTGAAAAGGTTTGAGAGCACATAAACCTGACTTTTAAACCACGGAGGTAATTATGTCAGAATTTAATCGTGTTCTGCTTAAGCTCAGCGGTGAGGCAATGGCCGGAGACAAGCACTTCGGTTTCGATGAAGAAACCTGTATTGCCGTAGCAAAGCAGATCAAAGAAATAGCCGACAAAGGCAAGGAAATTGCCATTGTAACAGGCGGCGGTAATTTCTGGAGAGGCCGTTCATCTAAGACCATCGACAGAACCAAGGCAGATTCCATCGGAATGCTGGGAACCGTCATGAACTGTGTTTACATGTCGGAAATCGTAAGATATGTAGGTCTTGAAACATCTATTTATACACCGTTCATCTGCGGTAATGTGACCGATGTTTTCTCAAAGGATAAAGTTGTAGCCGACCTTAAAGCCGGAAAAGTTGTTTTCCTTGCAGGCGGAACCGGACATCCTTACTTTTCAACGGATACGACCACAGCCCTTCGTGCAATTGAACTTGAGTGCGATGTGATTGCCATGGCAAGAGCCGTAGACGGTGTTTATACTGCCGATCCGAAAACCGATCCTACGGCAACCAAGTATGATGAAGTATCTTACCAGGAACTCCTTGATAAGAAACTCCAGATCTTAGATCTTACAGCAACTGTTATGTGTATGGAAAACAAAGTTCCTACACTTGTTTTCTCCCTTAACGAGGAGAACGGTATAGTAAATAACCTTTCCGGAAAAGTGACCGGAACGGTAGTTCGTCCATAAGGACCAATATATTAACAGGAGAAGAACTATGAGCCAGATTATTGACGTTTACAAGGAAAAAATGGAAAAGACCATTTCCTCACTTACTGAAAACTATGCTAATATCAGAGCGGGAAGAGCTAATCCTCATCTGCTTGACAAAATCAAAGTAGACTATTACGGTGCTCCTTCACCGCTTCAGTCTGTGGCCAATGTTTCCGTTCCGGAAGCAAGAATCATTGCTATTCAGCCTTGGGACAAGTCCCTTATCAAAGATATCGAGAAGGCTATTATGGCATCTGACATCGGTATCACACCAAGCAATGACGGTCAGATCATTCGCCTTGTTTTCCCTGAACTTACAGAGGAAAGACGTAAAGACCTTTCAAAGGACATTAAGAAGAAGGGCGAGGAAGCCAAGGTTGCCATCAGAAACATCCGTCGTGACGGTATGGATGCCTTAAAGAAGGAAGGCAAGAGCAACGATGTTTCCGAAGATGAAACAAAGAGTCTTGAAGACAAGATGCAGAAAATGACAGACAAATATGTCTCAAAGATTGATGAAATGATTGAAAGCAAGTCGAAGGAAATCATGACAGTTTAATTTCTGGGCTGTTACGGGAGACTGTAACAGCCTGTTTATGTTTAAGGAGTCAGTTTAAATGGGTAACAAAGAGAACATTCCTGTAGTGCCGAAGCATGTGGCAATAATAATGGACGGCAACGGAAGATGGGCCAAGAAGAGAATGCTTCCGAGAACATCCGGTCATGTAAAAGGCGCCAAGGTTGCTGAACAGACTCTTCAGGATGCAGACGATCTTGGAATTAAATACCTTACTCTTTACGCTTTTTCCACCGAAAACTGGAAAAGGGCCGATTCGGAAGTATCTTTCCTGATGGAAATACTCAGAAAGTATCTTGTTGGCAGCGTTGATAAGAGTATGAAGAATAATGTCAAGGTTCGCGTTATCGGTGACAGGTCAGTACTTTCACCCGAACTCGTCGACGCCATTGAAACTCTTGAGAATGCCACACGTGAAAATACCGGTCTTAATTTCACCATTGCCATTAATTACGGCGGCAGGGATGAAATCGTAAGATCCGTAAAGAATATTGCAAAGGACCTTAAGGAAGGTAAAATTTCCGTTGAGGATATTAACGAAGAACTGATTTCTTCCAATCTTGACACCAAGGAGATTCCGGACCCTGATCTTATGATCAGAACCAGCGGAGAGTTAAGGACTTCCAACTTTCTCCCCTGGCAGCTTGCCTATTCGGAATTCTATTTCACGGACGTTATGTGGCCCGATTTTGATATGAATGAACTGCGTAAAGCTGTTGAGTACTACGGCAGCAGAAACCGCAGATTCGGAGGGGTTTAATGAAAACCAGAGTTATTAGCGGTATTTTTCTGCTTGCCATACTTCTTCCGACCCTGATTGTTGGAGGGGATTTTATGCTGGCAGTAATTGCTGTGGTATCTACTGCAGGTATTTTTGAACTTTTAAAAGCACACGGACAACACAAAAAGAAGATCAGTTCCATTGCCTATCTGGCCAATGTATTGTTCTACCTTATGATCTTCATGGAAGTGGAATCCTTTTTCATAGTGGAACTTATAGTAGTATTCCTTCTGCTTTTGGTTTCCTATGTTATTTCCTATCCGGACTATAAATTTATGGATGTGGCCATTCCGTTGGTTTCTTTCGTATATGCCGGAGTTTTCATGAGCTATATTTACCGTATAAGAAGCATAGATGAAGACGGAGCAGGTGTTTACCTGGTTTGCCTTGTATTTATATGCTCATGGCTTTGCGACACCTGTGCATATTTCTCGGGTGTTACACTCGGAAAGCACAAGGCTTTTCCGAAACTCTCCCCTAAAAAGACATGGGAAGGCTGTATCGGCGGCGTTTTGGGAGCCACCGTAATCGGAACCGTACTTGCTTTTGTATTTTCATCAAAACTTACGGTTTTTGAGTATCCTGTTCTTGAAATTGCAGCCATTACTTTTATCGGCTCGGTGCTTTCCATATTCGGAGATCTTGCGGCATCTGCCATAAAGAGAGAAAACGGCCTTAAAGACTACAGCAACCTTATACCGGGACACGGCGGAATAATGGACCGATTCGATTCGGTAATCTTTATTTCTCCCGTGATTTACTATATGATCAATGTATTTTCCAAGGTTCTGTAATAATACACAATAATACATACATTTTTCAAAAATATGCATTAAGATGATTCTATATTGTTTTAATGCATTTTTGAAGTTTAGGAAACAGGTGGTCATTTTGAAGAATATCAGCATTCTGGGATCTACAGGTTCTATCGGAAAACAGACTCTTGAAATCGTGGATGAGAATCCCGGCCGTTTCAGGGTTGTAGCACTTACAGCCAATAAGAACGCAGATCTTTTGTTTAAACAGATTAAAAAATACAAACCGTTAATGGTATGTCTTTTTGATGCAGATGCAGCAAAGGAACTTAAATGGTTTGTCAGTCACGATCCGGAAGTGAAAACGGAAATATATACCGGTATGGACGGACTCATGGCTGCAGCTGTGCTTGACGAGGCGGATGTTGTGGTTACGGCTGTTGTGGGAATGATAGGCATTAAACCTACCATAGCTGCCATAAAGGCCGGAAAAGACATTGCTCTTGCCAATAAGGAAACTCTGGTTACGGCGGGACACATTATCATGCCGCTCATTAAAAAGTACGGTGTAAACCTGCTTCCGGTAGACAGCGAACATTCAGCCATCTTTCAGTCGTTACAGACTGTTCCGGACGGCAGTTCCATATTAAGAACAGCCAATTCCCAAATCGAAAAAATTATACTCACCTGTTCCGGTGGCCCTTTCAGGGGGAAGACTTTGGCGGAACTTGCCTCTGTGCGCAAGGAGGACGCCCTTAAACACCCTAACTGGAGCATGGGCAGTAAGATAACCATTGATTCTTCAACCCTCGTGAATAAGGGACTGGAGGTCATGGAAGCAGGCTGGCTTTACGGAATGCCATCCGACAAGATCCAGGTGGTTATCCATCCACAGAGTGTGCTTCATTCCGCCGTTGAATTCATTGACGGAGCTGTTATCGGGCAGATGGGATGTCCCGACATGAAACTTCCTATACTTTATGCCCTGACCTACCCTGACAGAGTTCCTTTGTCCGGAAAGAAACTGGATTTTTACGAATTGTCCTCTCTGGATTTTTATAAGCCGGACATGGAGGTATTTGTTGGTCTTAAGCTGGCATATGCCGCAATGAATGCCGGAGGTTCCATGCCTACGGTTTACAATGCGGCCAACGAATACCTTGTATCAAAGTTCCTTGCCGATGAAATCGGCTATCTGGATATCACCAGGTACATTGCCATGGCTATGGAAAAACATGTTGTCATTCCCGAGCCTGATGTGGATACTATTACAGAACTTAAAAGCGATATTGAATTGTATCTTTCGCTTTTACTTAACTCGGAGGAGTAATGGATACGTTATTAAATGTGATACTGGCTATAGTAATACTCAGCCTTATCATTATTTTTCATGAATTCGGTCATTTTCTGTTTGCCAAAATCAATCATGTTGCGGTAAATGAATTCTGTCTCGGACTTGGTCCGAAACTCATTAAAAAGACTATCGGCGGCACTGAATTTTCGTTAAGGCTTTTCCCTATCGGCGGTGCCTGCGTTATGAAAGGAGAGTCGGGTGAGGATCTTAAATCCCCCGATTCCTTCGCTTCCAAGAATGTATGGCAAAGGGTTTCCATCGTTCTTGCGGGACCGGTCTTTAACTTTATTCTTTCATTTATCCTTGCCCTTGTCATGATAGGCATAATCGGTATCGATAAGCCGGACATTGTTTCGGTGGAAGAAGGATCCGGCGCCGAAACCGCAGGTATCATGGAAGGCGACCGCATTACTTCCATTAACGGCACAAAGGTCAACATAAGCCGCGACATGGAACTGTACCTTAGCCTTAACAATTTAACAGGCGAAGATGTTACAGTGGGACTTTTAAGGGACGGTAAGAATGTTACAGTAAAGGTAACCCCTGAAGGAACCACAAAACATTACATGGGATTTCAGTATTTTGCCACCGACGACCCGATGGAGATTCAGATCATAGAAGGCTATCCTGCAGAGGAAGCTGGTCTTCGTAACGGTGACATTATTACCAAAATCAACGGAATCGATATTAAATCTGGAAAGCACCTTCAGGATCTTATAGACGAGGGGAAGGTGGTAATTGACGACAGCGAACTTGTTGTTACCTATGAAAGAAACAACAAAGAAAACACTGCGAAATTTACTCCGATTTATTCCACAACCTATTCGCTTGGCATTGTTTATAACATGGGACGTGAGAAAGTCGGCGTTGCGGAAACCGTGGGCTATTCCTTTAATGAAGTGAAATTCTGGGTTAAGTATACCGTGGAAAGCCTTAAGTATCTTCTTGCCGGACGCGCCCATCAGGAAGATGTGGGAAGTGTTGTAAAGGTGGTCGATACCATCAGTGACAATGTGGAAGAAGCCAAGAATTACGGCGTTCAGACCGTTGTAATGACACTTCTTAACTTTGCAATACTAATCAGTTCCAACCTAGGTGTTATGAACCTTCTTCCGATTCCCGCACTGGACGGCGGAAGACTGTTGATTTACATAGTTGAGATTATAAGAGGAAAGCCGCTTCCTGCCGAAAAGGAAGCATTGATAAACATCATCGGATTCATTCTTCTGATGATACTCATGGTATTCCTTTTGTTTAACGATATCAGAAATGTATTCTTCTGATAAATCTCGCATTTGCCTTTTTTGAAATGCAATTATTCGGAGACGTATTATGGAAAGAAAGAAAACAAGAGTTGTAAGTGTAGCCGGTCTTAATATCGGCGGTGATAATCCGGTGGTTATCCAGTCTATGTGCAATACCAGGACAGAGGATGTGGAGGCCACTGTAAGCCAGATTCTTAAACTTGAAGAAGCAGGCTGCGAGCTTATCAGGGTAACAGTTCCCACCGAAGAAGCTGCACATGCACTGTCAGAAATAAAGAGTCGAATTCACATTCCTCTTGTTGCAGATATTCATTTTGATTACCGTCTTGCGATTCTTGCCATTGAAAACGGTGCAGATAAGATCCGTATCAATCCGGGAAACATAGGTTCCGAGGACAGAGTAAAGGCCGTAGTGGAAAAAGCTAAAGAGTACAATGTACCAATAAGAGTCGGTGTAAATTCCGGCTCTCTTGAAAGAGAACTCTTAATGAAATACGGCGGAGTTACAGCCGAGGCCATAGTTGAATCCGCCATGAACAAGGTGAAAATGCTTGAAAAATACGATTTTAACGATATCGTAATCAGCATTAAATCCTCAGATGTACTTATGACAATCAAAAGCTACGAGCTGATATCGGAAATGACCGACTATCCGCTTCACGTAGGAGTTACCGAATCCGGCTCCGTAACCACAGGCAATATTAAATCTGCCATCGGTATCGGAACACTGCTTTATGAAGGCATAGGAGATACTATAAGGGTATCATTAACCGATGATCCCGTTGAAGAAATATATTCCGCAAAGACTATTTTAAAGGCTTTGGGCCTTAGAAACGCCGGCGTGGAAGTGGTATCCTGCCCAACCTGCGGAAGAACGGCCATTGATTTATTCTCCCTTGCAAAGAAGGTGGAGGATTACACCAGAAACTTCGAACAAAATATAAAGGTAGCCGTAATGGGCTGCGTTGTAAACGGCCCCGGAGAGGGCAGAAATGCAGATCTCGGCATATGCGGCGGCAAGGGAGAAGGTCTGATTATCAAAAAGGGCGAAGTGATTGCCAAGGTTCCTGAGGAGGAGCTTTTTGAAAGGTTTAAAGAAGAATTTAGTAAACTGCTATGAGAAAGATATTGGATTTATTCCCGCTTGATAACTTGGAAGATTACGAACGTGACATCTGCGACAAATTAACTGTCGAAAGTGTTACGGTAAACAACAGTAATGATAAAGTTACCATGAACTGTACTTCCGGTTCCTTTATTAGTCCATTTAGACTTGAAAGTATACGTGATACTTTTGAAAATGCATAC
>CACYBJ010000219.1 GCA_902772565.1 uncultured Lachnospiraceae bacterium
GTACCATGCCGCAGGCGTGGTGTCCTCATGATGACGCGCCTGCAGCGTCATCAAAGGATTAGAAAGCGAAGCTTTCTAACTCCGTACCTGCATCTTCATCGAAGGTTTTGAAAGTACTTACCTTCAAACTCTATGCTCTTAATTCTGCTGCTGCCTTTACAAGGTTCTTAAGACTCTTTACTGTCTCCTCTTCGCCTCTTGTCTTAAGGCCGCAGTCAGGGTTTACCCAAAGTTTCTTATCTTCGATTCTGCTGCGCATCTTTCCGAGGGCAGATACAATCTCTTCCACGGAAGGTACGCGTGGGCTGTGAATGTCATATACGCCCGGGCCAACCTCGGTCTTGAAATTGTTCTCCTTAAGAGAATCAAGAATCTGAAGGTCTGAACGAGAAGCCTCGAAAGTGATTACATCCGCATCCATTGCGTCGATGGCAGGAATAATATCTGTAAACTCGCTGTAGCACATGTGAGTGTGAATCTGTGTCTCGGGCTTTACGCCGGAAGCCACAAGTCTGAAGGCGGGAATTGCCCAGTCGAGATACTCGCTGTACCAGTCGGACTTTCTGAGCGGAAGCTTCTCGCGAAGAGCAGCCTCATCTATCTGAATAATATTGATGCCGTTGGCTTCAAGATCCAGAACTTCATCGCGGATGGCAAGTGCAATCTGTAAGGTGCTTTCCTTTACGGAAATATCCTCTCTCGGGAAGGACCAGTTAAGTATGGTTACCGGACCTGTGAGCATGCCCTTTACTTCCTTGTCGGTGCAGCTTGCCGCGAACTTCGACCACTTAACTGTAATGGATTCCTTGCGGGATACGTCGCCCCAGATTACCGGTGGCTTAACGCATCTTGTACCGTAGGACTGAACCCATGCCTTTTCGGTAAAGAGATACCCCGACAGATGCTCGCCGAAATACTCAACCATGTCATTTCTTTCAAATTCGCCGTGTACAAGTACGTCGAGACCGATTTCTTCCTGAAGCTTAATGCAGTCTGCAATTTTCTTCTTGTTGAATTCGTCGTACTGCGCTTCGGAAATAAGTCCCTTTCTGAAGTCCTGTCTGTTCTTTCTTACATCTGCCGTCTGAGGGAAGGAACCGATGGTGGTTGTAGGGAAAAGAGGCAGATTAAATCTCTCATGCTGGATTTTTTCTCTTTCGGCAAATGCCGGAAGACGTGTGTAATCACTGTCTTTAATATTTCTTACTCTTTCCTGCACCTTTTCGTCGCAGCTGTTTATTCTCTCTGTAAATAACGCCTTGTTGGAATCAAGAACTGCTTTTTCCGGGTTCTTTACAAGCTTGTCGATTACGGTAAGTTCTACGAGTTTTTCTTCGGCAAATGCGAAATGCTTTCTGTAGTCATCTGTAAGCTTGGTCTCACTCTCAAGAGTGTAAGGCACATGAAGCAGCGAGCAGGATGTGCCGACGATGATATTGTCGACGTCACCTGTGGCAGATGCTATCTCCCCGACAAGCTTCAATGTGTTTTCGTAGTTGTTTCTCCAGATGTTCTTACCGTTTACAACGCCTGCAAAAAGAAGTTTATCCTTCGGGAAGGAATGCTTCTTAACAAGATTAAGTGTTTCCTTGCCTTCAACAAAATCAAGACCGATTCCGTCAAAACCCAGGGAGCAGACTTCTGTATAAATGTCTCTGATATCACCGAAATAAGTCTGAAGAAGAACTTTTAAGCCGGCCTTTGAAGACAGGATTTTTTCATACAGACTCTTAAAGAGTATGATGTCCTCCTCTGTAAGATCATGTACAAGATAAGGCTCGTCAAATTCTATCCATGAAGCGCCTAAATCCGCAAGCCCTTTTACAAGCTTTACATATTCTTCCGCAAGGGCAGATGCGAACACGCAGGCACCCTTGCTGCCTGTATATTTTGCAAGTTTAAGGAAGGTGAAAGGACCGACGATGGCAGTCTTGGTCTTTACGCCTAAGCCGGCTGCTTCTTTATATTCGTCAAAGGGCTTGGTGCCTGTAAGTTTAATTTCCGTATCATCATCGATTTCAGGAACAAGATAGTGATAGTTGGTATTAAACCACTTCTTCATTGCAAGTGCTTTAACGTTGCCTGCTTCTCCCTGATAACCTCTTGCCATGGCAAAATAGGTTTCAAGACCTGAAAGACCCAAGGCCTTGTATCTGCCCGGAATCACGTTAAATAAAACGGCTGTGTCCAGCACGTTGTCATAGAATGAAAAGTCATTTGATGAAATGAAATCAATTCCCGCATCCTTCTGATCAAGAAGATTGTCCTTTCTTATTTCCGCTGCAACTGCGCCCAGGGCATCTGCCGTGATTTCGCCTTTAAAGAACTTTTCCGATGCAAATTTTAATTCTCTGTCCTTTCCGATTCTCGGAAAGCCGATTACCGATGTACTCATTTTTCTACCTCTCTTTTACTTCTTAATCTCCTGCACGTCTCAAACTATTTGAGCAAAAACTCTTTATTCGTTTCAGGCCTGTCGGATAACAGCCTGATTACAGACGGCAGGTTTTATTTTGAGGTAAATATAAAACAGTTGACTTCATAGGTAAAATATATAAAATATAGATGTATCCATAGGTTATATCTATGGTTCATAATTTAAAATAGATTATTCAAAGGGCATGGTACGGGGTTTGACATTAAAACAGTTATATTACGTGGTAACGGTGGCGGAAACAGGAAATATCACGGAGGCGGCAGCAAAACTTTTTCTGTCGCAGCCGTCGCTTACATCTGCCATACGGGAACTTGAGAACGAATATGGAATCACCATATTCACAAGAAGCAAAAAGGGAACGGAAATCACCAAGGACGGAGAAGAATTTCTGGGATATGCCAGACAGGTCCTTGAACAGGCAAATCTTATCGATGAAAGATACGGCGGAGTAAAGAAAGGTAAGGTCAGATTCTGTGTATCTTCCCAGCACTATTCATTTGCCGTTGAGGCCTTTGTGGAATTGCTGAAGAGACTGGACCCGGAAAAGTACGAGTTCCATATGAGGGAGACGGAAACCTACGATATCATAAACGACGTGGCAACCTTGCGAAGCGAAGTAGGGGTGCTTTATCTTAACAGGTTCAACGAAACAGTCATACTGAAAACCCTTCGGGATAACAATCTCGTCTTCACTCCGCTCTTTACGGCAAAACCTCACGTTTTCATCGGAAAGGACAATCCGCTGGCAAAAAAGAGAAGAATCACTCTTGAGGATCTTAAGCCCTACCCGAGACTGTCTTACGAGCAGGGAAGCCATAACTCCTTTTACTTTTCGGAAGAGATTCTAAGTACCATTGATTGCGATAAGGAACTGATTGTGCGCGACCGTGCTACACTCTTTAACTTTCTTGTGGGCATGCAGGGGTACACCATCTGCAGCGGCGTGATCAACGAGGATCTGAACGGTCCCAACATTGTGGCGCGGCCTCTTGCAGTCGATGATTACATGCAGATAGGATACATCCGCCCGGCTCAGCTGACCGCCACAAGACTGGCAAGCGAATATATCACGATTCTTAAGGAAATGGTGAAATAAAAAACAGTGAATCAAGCAAAACAGAAATGCTTCCGCATCCAAAACCTTCTGTTTGCATAAATATCCGTTACATTCTGATCATCAGATTGTTAAGTCCCAGCGCAGGGACGAATCTGACTTCTTTTGCAAGACTCATTACTATTCGAATTCCCAGGCCGGATGAGGGATCTTCCGGATGGTTCTTTTCGTACCATTCCACAGGATCGAACTGTTTTCCGTTATCTCTGATTCGGATGATTCGCGCGTCATCCTTCAGAATGACTCGAACCTCCGCGATTACTTCTTTGCCTGATTTATGAGCCATAGCGTTACCCACGGTTTCTTCTATAAACAGCGCAGTCATGTGAGCGGTACGCTTGTCCATGTTCTTTTTAATGCAGAATTCTCTGGCTCGTTCCGATGCCACCATGACCTCTTCCATTGAAGACATGGATGCTTCAAAAGTATCCTCCGGACCTGCACCGAAACCGTCCGAAAGCATTATCAAATCAGCCGAATCTACCGACAGTTTCTTTTTAACGACAGCCGGAATAATATAGCATGACAGGAAGCTGAGAACACCCGACAAAATCAGCCCTATTCTGAATCCTTCAAGGCCAAATGCAGATCCCATTATAAGACAGCAGGCTATCGGGAAACCGGCTTCTCTGATAAATGCCAGAATGTTGCTGTACATGTTCTTGCGGGTTCCCTGATATGCGCCGCCCAGTGAAAACGAAAGCGTGAAAAACATATACTGTATTGTCATGAATCTGATGAACACCGCTGCCTCAGCGAGTTCTTTTGTGGCAGATGCATCCAGGAATCCTCTGGCGAATGCTCCCGCGAATAACATGAGCAGTATTGAAAGCGACGTCATCAGAAGGAGCATTACTTTTACGGACACCTTGAAGGCTTTGATTATGCCGTTCCTGTCCTCTTCTCCGAAAAGCATACTGGAGAGGGCCGATGCAGTA
>CACYBJ010000220.1 GCA_902772565.1 uncultured Lachnospiraceae bacterium
AGATGCGGGAGCCGGCAGCCTCAAGGCATCTGCCCGCATTCTCTCATCCGAATCGATACACGATCATAACACCTTTACAGCTCCGGAAACAGTGGTAATTTCCGAAGCTCCGGTTACAGCCGACAAAAATACAATAAAAATAATTGTACCTGCGCATTCTGTTGTTTCTTTATCGATAAAGTAATGTTATAATCACCGTGGAAAAAATATACGGAGGTTTATTTATGAGTTTTAACAAAGTAGTTGTAGCAGGTGGCGGCGTTCTCGGAACCCAGATCGGACTTATGTGTGCCTACACGGGACACGACGTAACTTTCTGGCTCAGAAGCGAGGGCTCCATCGGAAGAACAGAGCCTAAAATCAAGAGATATTCCGAGCTCATGCTTGAAGACCTTTTAAAGGCAAAGGCGCTCATCGGAAACCCTGTGGGAGCAATGCTTTACCCAAGAGGTCTCATCAGAGACTGGAAGAGCATCAGCGCCGAAAAGATCGATGAACTTGTCGCTCAGGCCAAGGAAAACTTTGCCGGAAAGATCACCATCGAACTTGACATGGCCAAGGCTCTTGAGGATGCAGACATTGTAATCGAATCCATGTCCGAAGATCCTCAGGCAAAGATCGATGTATATAACGCAATGAAGGACCTTCTCCCTGAGAAGACAATCCTTTGCACAAACTCTTCCACCATGCTTCCAAGCACTTTTGCTCAGTATACAGGAAGACCTGAAAAGTATTGTGCACTTCATTTCGCCAATACAATCTGGAAGAACAACACAGCGGAAGTAATGGGTCACCCGGGCACAAACAGCGAGGTATTTGACGCAGTTGTGGCATTTGCCGACGAAATCAACATGGTTCCTTTGAAGCTTTTCAAGGAGCAGCCGGGATACATCCTCAACTCCATGCTTGTACCTTTCCTTAGCGCAGCACAGGGACTTTGGGCCAACGAAGTATCCGACCCTGAAACCATCGACCTTACATGGAGACTTGCTACAGGAGCTCCTGCAGGTCCTTTCCAGATTCTCGATATCGTAGGTCTTGATACTGCCTACAACATTAACCAGATGAAGCCGGAAGCAGCTGTCGAAGGAAGCACCGTAAACAAGATCGGCAAGCTCCTTAAGGACAAGATTGACAAGGGTGAAACCGGTGTCAATGCAGGCAAAGGTTTCTACAACTATAAGTAATCTCTTTGCATTATATCTATGAAAGCAAAAAACTCGCCGACTTGCGTCAGCGAGTTTTTCTATTCAATATATTATTATATTTCAGCAGGATTCTTTTAAGATTGTTGAATACCTAGAATCCAACATAGTTGCCACTTGCATCAAAAACCGCATAGTGTAAATGTACGCCTGTGGAATTGCCTGTGCTACCGATTGTTCCGATGATGTCACCGGCAGATACCTCATCGCCTTCACTTACATCGATATCCTCTAAGTGATTGAAACGGTAAGTGTTTCCGTCATCGCCTGCAATCTCGATGTAGTTGCCGGCTTTTGTATCAAATGCAGCATATCTTACGGTTCCGCTTGCTGTTGCCACAATGCCGGTACCTTCATCTGCCACAATGTCGATTCCCTGATGGTCGTCGGAACAGCCACGTGTTACAAAGCTGGCTTCCGATGCAACCGGCCAGATGCCTTCGCTGCAAACTTCAGTTCCGTCTTCATTTATTGCTTCTTCCGGAACTTCATATCCGTAAGCGTTTTCTTCGTTCACTTCCGGTTCAGTTACTTCTGCATCCGGACCGTCTTCGATGATTACATACTCTGAATTTTCAGTTTCTTCACCTTCCGGAGCCTCGGTTGCCTCCTCCGGTGTCACATCTTCATTCTCAGATGTCACATCTTCGTTCTCAGATGCCACATCAGGCGCTGTCTCATTATTAACAGCTTCTTCCGCTGCCGGTAACTCCTCATAAACCTCTTTGCTCTCCGATACAGTTTCGTCTGCCGTCGCCTTGGTTTCGTCGGCTGCTGCCTTCTCAGGGTATGTTAAGAAACCTGCCGTAAGGGCTGCACACACGGCAAATGCCGCCAGTGCCGCAATGGTTCTGTTCTTTTTCATTTTTAAAACGTTCCTTATCCTTTCCTTTGTTCCGGTCTCACCGAAAGCCACAGGACAAGCCGCTATGTACTTTCTCGGAACACTCATGTTAAGGAGCGTTACCGAGTAAAGCTTTTTCTTGTCATAGCCGATAGTTTTTATCGCCTTCTCGTCGCATGCAAGTTCGATATCCTCTGACAGGAAGTGATAGAACACCCACACCAGCGGATTAAACCAGTGCATTCCCGCAATCAGATAGGCGGCAGGTTTCAGCAAATGATCCAGCCTTTTTATGTGAGCTCTCTCATGACTCAGTATTATGTAGGCTTCATCATTCGTAAGCCCTGCCGGAATGTATATTCGCGGTCTTACGACTCCCAGCACAAAGGCTGATTCAAGACCGTTTACTTCATACACATCTCTTGCGACCCGACTCGAATTTCGAACGCATTTTGCCAGTCTTATGTAACTGATAAATGCATATATAAAAACTGTGGCAAAACCAAGCATCCAGATGGCGGAAAGAATGGCCATAAGGTCCAGATCAAAGCCCTCGGCACTTTCCTTCTTGTCTGCAGATATGGGGACCTCCGCAGATGCATCTGCCGCCTTGTTTTGTACTACAACAATCTTTTCGGTATTAAGTGTGGTTTCGGTATTCCCGGATTCCTTCACAACTGTTTCCTGAGGCACATACTCCTTGGCAGGAAGAAGACTTGCGGGACTTTCGATCGTAAAGGGAACCGCCAGCCTTATCGCTACAAGGATCCACATAAGGCACCTGATGTACTTAGGCATATGCTTAAAGACCTTACGAATAACAAGGCATGCCGCAATCAGGAATGAAGCTGTGATACTCATATTTACTATGGTGCCAAAAATCTCATTCACTCTTAAGACTCCTCCTCGAATTCATCGATCATCTTCCTAAGCTCCGCAATTTCCTCTGCTGACATTTTCCTGTTCCTGGTAAATGCAGCGATAAACTGCGGAATGTTGCCCTCGAAAGTTTTTTCAACTACTTCGTCAAGTTCTGCTGCCTGTACTTCTTCTTTGGTTACAAGAGAAGTAAGGACGGCGTTTTCGCTTTTTAGAACGCCTCTTTCGGCAAGCCTTTTGATAACAGTGTAGGTTGTCGCTTTCTTCCAACCCAGCTTTTCATCGCAAAGCCTGGCCATTTCCGTGCTCTTTATGGGCTCATTCTCCCAAAGGAGCAGGCAGAACTTGTATTCGCTGTCAAAAACTTTTGGTGTACTCATGTTTCCTGTTGCCTCTTTCTGCATTTGGCCCCGCCCCCGTCGAGGCTTGGCCCGTGGTAATTACCATGAAAAAGTCTAACGCATTAGACCTCTCACATTTGTGAGTCTAACACGTTAGACCAATTTCGTCAACCTTTTTTTTAGAATTTATAATACCAAACAGAAAGATATAAGTCACATATATATTTTGAGGCAGATGCCACATGAAGAACAAAGCACCGGGAAGAAAAATCTGCCCGATGCTCTGTTTACAATGGATTATGTTCCCTTTTAGGGAAAGGGTTATGATAGGGAAAATGAGGGTGTCTTACGCAATTTTGCCGGTTTCTTTGAGCCAGCGGATTTCGTCTCTTATGGTCTCCCTGTAGGAGCGGGTATGGTAACCCAGAGTCTCGCTGGCCTTGCTGGAATCAAAGCGGTTGTTTCTTGCAAGGTTGTAAACCGAGAAGGTGGTCATGAGCGGCTTCTTGCCGGACTTTTTAGCCTTCTTCTCCATTATCTTTGCCATGAAATTGGCCATTCCGATTGGAAGGAAGAACTTCATCTTTTTGCAGCCGCTTTCTTCCGCCACAAGTCTGGTGAAATCTTTGAAGGTAACAGGCTCGTTTCCGAGGATGTAGCATTCGCCTTTCTCGCCTTTATCTGCCGCGCTGATGATGCCGTATGCCAGGTCTCTTACGTCGCAAAGGTTAAAGCTGCCGTCGATGCCGGCGGGCATCTTGCCGTTTATGATCTCGACAAGAGTTTTTGTGGTCTCGCCCATGGCAAAATCATCGGGGCCCATGATGCCCGACGGATGTACCACACAGGCGTTAAGACCTTCTCCTGCTGCCTTAAGCACCAGGTTTGTAGCCATGGCTTTTGAGAGGGAGTAGCATCCGCGGATGCGGTCCGGGTCAATCGGAATTCCGCCGTTACACTCACGGATCGAACCGGTTTTCTCCTCGGGAATTGCTCCGGTAGATGAGCAGTAAACCAGCTTGGATACCTTTTTCTCTTTGCATAAAGCGATTATATTTTCGGTGCCGCCTACGTTTACGTCCATTACCAACTGACTGTAGTCCGGGTTTACCGTAACGATGCTGGCGATGTGAAGTACTATGACTTCCGCATCTGCCGGAACATCAAAGAAATGCTCAAGACTGTCTTTGCTTGTGAGGTCGCCGTATACCACCTCGGCCTCGCTTGGCAGATAGGCCGCTGCCTTATCACCGGGAAGAACAAAAGCCCTTACCTTTTCGCCCTTTGCTATCAGCTGTCTGCAGACTGTGCTTCCCAAAAAACCTGCTGCACCTGTTACAAGATATATTCTGTTACTCATAGTTTTTTCCTCCGTGTTTTTTAACTAACTGTCGTTTTTTCTTTTACTAATCGTTTGTTTTTCTTTTTGGATTTCTTGCTTTCTTACAAGATTGTTTTGACACCTTTGTTTGGTTCTTTCTTAACCCTTGTGTAACTGAATTATAACGTGCAAAAGAGCAAAAAAAGAACAACACATTTTACGAAACGTGTTGTTTTAGGGGGTTAAGGTCCCGACACGATTTGTAAAATGTGTTGTTTTCGTTTGAATACTCGTTTTTTTACGGCTTAATAATAC
>CACYBJ010000221.1 GCA_902772565.1 uncultured Lachnospiraceae bacterium
ATCTGCAGCGCTTCCTGACCGCTTGTACAGAAATCCGTCCGTATTCCCGCCTCTTCAAGTACCAGTCTTGCATGCTCCGCCTCAATGGGATCGTCGTCAACCACAAGAACATGCATGTTCTCCGGATTTATCTTTTCCTGACGGTCCGTATCATTGATTTTGCAGTTTTCAAGCTTAACCGTCATTGTAATTTCTGTTTCAGTATCTCTTTTCGACTCGATGTTTACTGAGCCTTCCATCATTTCGGCGATTTTTCCGGTAACTTCCATTCCGAGACTTCCGCTGTCACAGGTTCCGTCAAACCTTATGACAAATACCAGGGTGCACTTCCCGCCAGCCTCTTGTGTTTTCTCCGCATTTATCAGAATACTGCCATGTGCCCTGACACACTTTACCGCATCCGACAGTACGCCCACTAGCATCTCCCTGAGCTTCATTTCATCTCCGAAATAACTGCCGTACACTCTTTCGGAAACATTGCAGGAATACCCAAGGCCTTTTTCGCTGCACCTTGGCATTATCACGGCATTAACCTGTTCCATCATGGCACCGAACGAAAACTCCTCCTTGTGAAGGAACACCCTGCCGGATTCGAAGCGGCTCATATCGATCGCACCGTTTATCAGGTGAAGAAGGTTTTCGGCACTTTCTCCTATCTTCTCCAGATACCTGCGTGTATCCCCGTCCAGCTTTTCATTTTTAAGTGCAAGAGTGTCCAGACCGATGATAGCATTAAGCGGCGTACGTATTTCATGGCTCATTTTAGAAAGAAACTCGGTCCTGGATTTATTTGCATTTGCGGCTGAGCTTAAAGCCTCTTTTAAAGCCTCATTCTTTGCTATGGTCTCCCTCATCTCGGCATCAACATCCGTAATACCGATAATGATGTATTTCTCATCTTCCATTCGGGAAACCTTCATATTAACATAGACCGGGCCGTCTTCACTCAGATTCCTGTAGGTCATGACAAAGATATCTTTTCTGTCAAGCGCCTTCATAAGAGTCTTGCGGTTTATTGCACGAAGGAAGGTATCCCTGTCATCTTCAAATACCTTTTCGGCCAGTTCCTTTTTACAGTCGCTGAAGAAATGCCAGCCGCGGCGTACCTCGGAAATGGTACCGTTTTCTTCACCCTTACCGTACTCGATATATTCCTCCGTATCGGTATTTACATAATACAGATCGATATAATCACGGGCCAGGGTCTGGGCGATGTTGGTAAACATATGTCCGGTATTTACGGCATTTTCATATGCTTCCTTCGTCATCGCATGCTCATGCTGTATGCGCACCATGTCTGTTACATCCTGGCACATACCGAGGATACAAAGCCTTCCGGAAGTATCCGTAAATTTTAATTTTGTAGTCTGGAGCTGCTTCTGATTGCCTGCGGCATCGAGAACATTTTCAAAGAAAATATAGGGCTTGCTTAATGACAGCGCCGTTCTGTCATCCTCGACAAAATGCGCCGCCGTCTGTATGTCAAATATCTGTGCATCGGTAAGTCCCACAACATCCTCGGGTTTTTCCTTATTGGCATATTCGGCAAAAGCCTGGTTACATGCCAGATATATGCCGGTTTTTGCATCTTTCGTAAAAGTCATTCCGGGCACATTGTCAAGGAGTGAAACAAACCTGTCCTTAAGCTCCGTGATCTTCTTTGTTTCCTCCTGTCCCCTCCTGTGCTCCTCCTTTTCATCGTTAGCAACAAAGGTATGGAGCAGACAGGTTCCGAGCATATATCCGATTGAATACAACGGCAGAAGCGGGAACCAGAGCTGGATAAACAGAAGCAGCGCCATAATAAGACCAAAAGATGCAATGATACGGTAGCGATGGAATTTTCCCGTTACTCCGCCAAGACGGAACATGCACAAAAAGGCATAGATTGAAATAAGTATGAAAAGCAGGATCTGGAGAGCGAGCATCACATAACGGGCTGTAAGAGCCTCGTAAACACATTCACCATCAACCGTAAAAAGCACGGGCTTAAAGATATTCACGACAACAAGAGCAGAGATCAGTCCGGCAATCACTCGTCCCGCAGAAATAAGAAAGCGTCCGAATGAATTCTTTTCATCAAGATATTGAACGGTATATTCAGCCCATAAAAGAATGCTTATGGACATTGCAACGAAGTATATGGTTGTGTCGGCAAAAAGAGGCCCGCTTAACTTCCGGCTTTC
>CACYBJ010000222.1 GCA_902772565.1 uncultured Lachnospiraceae bacterium
AACATCAAGGGGGCTTGAAAGAAACAAACAGAGTGTTATAATAAGCGAACGTAACGAGAGAGTATTACAGACGGCGGACTGAATAAGTTAAACAAAGTCATGGTCCGCAAACACAGAAAAAAGGCTATATGTATGAAAAAAGAAATAACGATGACGGAAGGAAGCATAGTTAAGCAGATACTGGGCTTCTTTTTTCCGATCCTGATCGGCGTATTCTTCCAGCAGCTTTACAACACGGTGGATGCGGCCATAGTTGGTCAGTTCGCCGGCAAGAAGGCTCTTGCGGGAGTAGGCGGTTCCTCGGGCCAGATCCTTAACTTCCTTTTCTCCTTCTTTATGGGACTGTCCTCCGGTGCGACGGTAATAATTGCCCAGCACTACGGCGCCCGTGAAGAAAAGAAGGTGGATGTCGCCCTGCACACAGCCTATACCTTCGGTATTATAGGCGGAATCTTTCTGGGAGTTGCCGGAGTTCTCACGGCGAAGCCCTTCCTTATGCTGCTTAAAACTCCTAAGGGACTCATGGCCGATTCAACAACCTACTGCAGGATTCTTCTCGGCGGCATAGTATTTGCCCTGATCTACAATATGAGCACAGGTATACTTCGTGCGGCGGGTGACTCCAGAAGACCTCTGTACATTCTTATTGCATGCTGCGCAGTTAACTCGGTGCTGGACGTGGTGTTCGTCGCAGTCCTGAAAATGGGTGTCTTCGGAGCTGCCGTAGCAACGGTGGTTTCCCAGGCCTTTTCAGCATTCCTTGTAACCTGGCTCCTTATGAAGCACACTGTGGGCATGAAACTTGATTTCAGAAAACTTGGCATAGACGGCAAGACCATGGGACGCATTATCCACATCGGTCTCCCGGCAGCCATCGGCGGAAGCATGTTCGCCGTTGCCAACATGCTGGTCCAGAGTACAGTAAATGCCATGGGTATCAACACCGTAGCGGCCTGGACCGCCTACGGAAAGGTGGACGCATTCTGGTGGATGATCAATCAGGCATATGCCACAGCCATTACCACCTTCGTGGGACAGAACTTCGGCGCCGGCAGATACGACCGCATCCGCCGTGGCGTGCGCACGGTACTTATTATGGAGATGGCCACCGGAGCAGTTCTTTCCTTCCTGTTTATCAACTTCGGAAGAATTCCGCTGGGACTTTTCACGAAGGATACGAAAGTCGTGGACATCGGCATCAGCATAGCAAGGCTTCTTACGCCGTTCTATGCGGTATTTGCCGTGAGTGAAATCATGGGAGCCACGCTGCGTGCGGAAAACAGGGTCATGGTTTCCACCATCGCAAACCTTATCGGCATATGCGTATTCCGTATCATCTGGGTTAAGCTTATTTATCCTGACGGAAAATTTCTGCAGATAATGGCCTGCTACCCCATCAGCTGGTGTCTGATCACGCTGTTTACCGGGGGCTACTATGTGCTGATGCAGCGAAAGATACTGCGAAGTCAGGCAGCCCGGCCGACAACATAAAACGATATACTGCCATTAGATGTCGGTGATTCACATTGACCGACCGGGACTGTTTCATAAATCCCTTTACAATTAGTGGGTTTAGTTGTAAAATTCTAACTTGGTTGATTTTTTACAACTATTAAGCGTATAGTCTTTGGAATATACTAACAGGATTAGCCCGAAGGAAGGACAAAACGGGCGTGGGCCGGTGCCGCTGCAGGCACGTCACCGGTGTGCATATGCCTGCAAAAAGGTAAGTATCAATGAGTGAAACAACAAAGCCACAGGGCGGATGGCGCGCCAACAAGTGGGTTCGCGCTGCAATCCCTGCACTTCTCCTTCACTGCAGTATCGGTACCGTTTACTGCTGGTCGGTTTTCAGTGAGGAAATCGCAAAGTACATCGGACATGAGAAGAGTTCCGTAGAGTGGGCATTTTCATTTGCCATCTTCTTCCTCGGAATGTCTGCAGCTTTCCTCGGAAACATTGTTGAGAAAGATATTCACAAGTCATCCCTTATTGCAACTATCTGCTTCTCCGCAGGTATGGCTCTTACGGGATACTTCATTTACTACGGCGGAAGCCATAAGGGCAGTACCCTTGCTCTCGTCGGCATATTCGTAAGTTACGGATTCATCATGGGTGTAGGTCTCGGTACAGGTTATCTTTCACCTGTAAAGACACTTATGCTTTGGTTCGCAGACCGTAAAGGTCTTGCTACAGGTCTTGCCGTTGCCGGATTCGGTGCAGCCAAGGCTATCGCAAGCCCTATCATGCAGAGAATCCTTTACACAGACGTTAAGAACCAGGTGCAGAGAGAAGGCGGCATCTACATGATGTTCTGGATCCTTGCAGCTGTATACTTCGTAATGATGTTCGTCGGTCACCTTCTTCTTAAGAAGCCTGAAGGATGGCATGAGCCACAGGACAAGAACGCCAAGCCGGGCATCATAGAGACACTTAAGACAAAGCCGATTACCAACTATATCGGTATCTGGCTCATGTTCTACATCAACATCACCTGCGGTCTTGCTCTTATTTCCCAGGAAAAGATGATCGTTAAGTGCTTTGGTCTTGCAGCATCTGCCGGACTCATCTCCACAATCTCTGCAATCTTCAATGCGGGCGGCCGTCTCGGTTTCTCCGCATGGGCAGATACAATGAAGGACAGAAACACCATCTACAAGATGATCTTCATC
>CACYBJ010000223.1 GCA_902772565.1 uncultured Lachnospiraceae bacterium
CAGCTTAATGCCCTTAAAGCATATGCTGTCTCTGTAGGTTTTGATGCGGTCGATGTTTTCTGTGACATGAGCCTTAAACGATCCGAGAGGACAGAATTTGACCGTTTCCTCTCATGTTCTGAGCAATATGACGCATTAATCACAAAGGATTTTTACCATATTTCGAAGAATACGGGTAAGTGTATTTGTATCCTGCAGGAACTGCGAAAGAAGGGCTTACAAATCTACTCGGTTGAAAATGGCATTTATATTTCGGAAAATCCTCCACTTGGTGAGGCTCT
This sequence comes from uncultured Lachnospiraceae bacterium, assembly GCA_902772565.1. GTDB lineage: Bacteria > Bacillota > Clostridia > Lachnospirales > Lachnospiraceae > UBA3775. The sequence goes on from CACYBJ010000223.1 coordinate 282, forward strand.
GAGAGCTGCATCTTATACCCGTATACATGGTTCTCCTGACGAAAGGAAAGAGATCCTTCCAGTCAAAAATGATATCCTTACGCTTTTTACAGCGAAGAAAACAAACTGGATCCTCGCTGATCAATACACCGATCAGAGCCCTCATCAGAGAGACCAGGAACAGGTTCAGTTAAAGATACTGCTGGAAAACAAAGACCAATATGACATTTTGCTCGTTCATAATCTGAATGATATTCACTGGAGGACAGCGAATTTCTGCAAAATACGTGACCGGCTTCAAATGGACATATATTCATTACAGGAAGGTTTATTACGATATCACACGAGGATGACAGCATGACCATAGCAGAAACAATAAAGACAAAACTATCTCCAGGATGTACAGATAAAGTACGTGCCGTCATATATGCCAGAGTATCTACCGATAACGAGGGGCAGAAAGAATCCTGTTCCAACCAGATTGCCCTTGCAGAAAGTTATATTGCAGACCACCCGAACATCCATGTTCTTGGAACTTATATCGATGACGGTCTTTCCGGGAAAAACGATTTCACCAGACCGCAGTACAACGAGATGCTCCAGCAGCTCTCTATGGACAGATTTGACCTGATTATAACCAAATCGCTGTCCCGCCTTAACCGCGACGAGTTGAATTCACTTATGCTCAACAGCATGCTTGTAGAGCATAATGCCACAGTCCTCACTTTAGAAGACTACCAGGTCCATGACTTTGAGGATATGAATTCAGCCCTTCTTCATAGCGTGAAATATGCCATGGATGCTCAATTTGTTAAGCAACAGAGCATTAACGGAAGGAAAACACAGGAACTTCGTTGTGAACGCAGGGAACTCAGCGCAAAGGACTGTTCCTACGGCTATGACTGGAACCGGGATGATAAAACCATCACAATAAACGAAGAGCAGGCAGAAGTTGTTCGCAGGATCTTTGACGAATATGTTTTTCGTAACGGTACCCCTGCATCCATACAGAGAATGCTTGAACAGGAAGGCATTAGTATTTGCGGCCGTACCGTTTCCAATATCATCGCCGATGAAAGGTATATCGGTAAATTCTATATCAACAAACGCACTACCAAGCTTGGAACAGGACGCACAAAATCAAAACGCATTTCATTACCCAGGGAACAATGGGTCCTCTGTGATCGGCCAGATCTTCAGATTTTGGATACAGAACTGTTTGAAATGGCACAGCGCATCCATCGGACAAGAATAACCATATATGAAAAGCCGGATAAAAAGACTACCCAGGCACGCTTTCAAGGTACTCACAAATATGCCGGCAAAATTTTTTGCCCTGTCTGTGGCAAGCCATACCAGTTTGGGTATGCAGACAGAAAGAAATCACTCCCTGTTTATCGGATAAAAAGCCATGCGGAGTGTCCAAATCAGATAGGAAGAATCTATGAAAAAGATCTCGAAGAAATAACGAAGCATGCTCTCAAGCAGACTATAAACCAGCAGGATGAGGTCTTCCTTTCGATAGAAAAGCTCTTAAAAGAAATTGTTGAGAGCTCCCAGAGCAGTGATGACGAGATTGGCAAGATGAAAAAACAGCTTGCATCTCGAGAGAAGCAGCTGAATAACCTTATTGATCAGCTTTCGGAGGATGACCTCACCAATGCGGCAAAAGCCCGTATCAAGCTCAAAATAAACCAGATTTCAGAAGAAACAGACAAACTGACAGAAGCCATCCAGAACAAGGAATCCAATAGTCTGGATGAATCTTTCATTTCTGAAAAGCTTAAAAGCATTCATGCA
>CACYBJ010000224.1 GCA_902772565.1 uncultured Lachnospiraceae bacterium
CCGTCGCAGACAGCATCTATCTCCACTTCTTTTCCTACTATGTACTTGTCAACCAGAACAGGTCTGCTTTCGTCCACTTCAACGGCCGTCTTAAGATAGTGCACAAGCATCTCTTCGTTGGCTACGATTTCCATGGCACGTCCTCCGAGAACGAAGGAAGGTCTTACAAGCACAGGGTAGCCGATCTCCGCAGCTGCCTTTCTGCCGTCTTCAATGTTGGTAACGGCAATTCCCTTTGGATGAGGAATGTCAAGGGACCTGATAACATTTTCAAAGGCATCTCTGTCTTCCGCCTTGAAAATGGCATCATTGTCGGTTCCGATGATTTTAACGCCTCTTTCCGCAAGGGGTTCCGCAAGGTTTACGGCAGTCTGGCCGCCCAGAGATGTGATCACACCTATGGGCTTTTCCAGATCGATAATGTTCATTATGTCTTCCGGAGTGAGGGGCTCGAAATAGAGCTTGTCCGCAGTGGTATAGTCCGTTGATACTGTCTCCGGATTGTTGTTGATTACTATGGCTTCATAGCCCAGCTCGTGAATGGTCTTAACGGCATGTACCGTGGAATAGTCAAATTCCACGCCCTGGCCGATTCTGATGGGGCCCGAACCCAGAACTATGATCTTTTCCTTATCGGAAACCACCGACTCGTTTTCATCCTCGTAGGTGGAGTAGAAATAAGGCACATAGCTCTTAAACTCGCTGGCGCAGGTATCTATCATCTTGTAAACCGGGCGGATTCCCAGTTCCTTTCTTAAGGAGCAGATATCCTCTTCCTTAAGACCGCAAAGCTCCGCAATGTAGGAATCGGAGAAGCCCATTTTCTTTGCTTTTGTCATAAGGTCTGCATTAAGGGCAGATGCTCCGAGACTGCGGTAGGCTTCCTCCAGCTGCTTTTCAAAATCCACAATCTTCTTGATCTTGTCCAGGAAGAACATGTCGATTCTCGTTCTCTGGTAAATAATATGCGGGTCGGTACCCAGCCAGAGAAGTTCGGAGATGGCATAGATTCTGTCGTCGGTACCTTCTTCGATGTAGGTAAGGAGTTTTTCCGTGGCCTCCCTGCGTCCTTCCTCTCCTTCTTTGTCAGAAAGATTCTTAACATCGAATTTGGCAAGATGGATATGGTTCTTTCCGTCCTCCAAAGACCTGATGGCCTTAAGAAGACTTTCCTCCATGGTTCTTCCCACACTCATGGTTTCACCGGTGGCTTTCATCTGAGTGGAAAGCACGTTGGATGCCAGAGTGAATTTGTCAAATGGGAATCTCGGCATCTTTGTAACCACGTAGTCAAGTGAAGGCTCAAAGCAGGCCGGGGTATTGGCAAGCATGATCTCGTCCAGATTCATACCTACGGCAATCTTTGCCGAAACTCTGGCAATAGGATAACCGCTGGCCTTTGAAGCCAGGGCCGATGAACGGGAAACTCGCGGATTAACTTCGATCACATAGTAGTTAAAGGACTCGGGATCAAGGGCGAACTGTACGTTGCATCCGCCTTTTATTTCCAAAGCTCTGATGATCTTTAAAGCGCTGTCGCGAAGCATGTGATACTCTTTGTTGGTAAGAGTCTGGCTGGGGGCCACAACTATGGAGTCACCGGTGTGGATTCCGACAGGGTCCAGGTTTTCCATGTTACAGATGGTAATGGCGGTGTCGTTGGCATCACGCATTACCTCATATTCGATTTCCTTGTAACCCTTGATACTCTTTTCCACCAGTACCTGATGTACGGGAGAAAGGGCCAGGGCATTTTTCATTCTTTCGGTCATTTCCTCGGGGTCGGAGGCGAATCCGCCGCCGGTACCGCCAAGAGTAAAGGCCGGACGCAGAATAACCGGGTAACCGATTTTTTCCGCTGCGGCAAGACCTTCTTCAAGACTTTCCGCAATTTCGGAAGGAACCACAGGCTCTCCCAGTTCTTCGCACAATTCTTTAAACTGTTCGCGGTCCTCCGCCCTTCTGATGCTGGCCGCATCGGTGCCCAGGAGCTCGATCTCGCATTCGTCAAGAACACCTTTATCGTAAAGCTGCAGTGACAGGTTAAGACCCGTCTGTCCGCCGATTCCCGGAATGATGGCATCGGGGCGCTCGTATCTGCAGATTCTGGCCATATACTCGAGAGTAAGGGGCTCCATGTAGACCTTATCGATAAGGGAGTTATCCGTCATAATGGTTGCGGGGTTTGAATTGGCAAGCACCACCTCATAGCCCTCTTCCTTAAGAGCAAGACAGGCCTGGGTTCCGGCGTAGTCGAATTCCGCCGCCTGACCGATAACTATAGGTCCCGAACCTATAACAAGAACTTTTTTAATATCAGTCCTTTTTGGCATTTTCCTTAGCCTCCTTCATATACTCGGTAAAACGTGCAAACAGGTATCTGCTGTCCTGAGGACCCGGAGCGCTTTCCGGATGATACTGCACGGAGAAAACTTTTTCCTTCTCGTTTTCCACACCCTCAACGGTATTGTCGAGAATGTTTATATGGGACACAGTAAGGCCCGTGTTCTCAAGAGATTTTTCGTCCACCGCATAGCTGTGGTTCTGACTGGTAATCTCGATTTTCCCTGTTTTAATATCCCGTACCGGATGGTTTCCGCCTCTGTGACCGAACTTCAGTTTATAGGTTTTCGCACCGTAGGAAAGGGACAGAAGCTGATGTCCCAGGCATATGCCGAACATTACGGTTTTACCCCTTAAATTCTTAAGAGTCTCGATTACCTCGGGAACATCCGTCGGGTCTCCGGGGCCGTTTGAAATAAACACGCCGTCGGGCTTAAGAGCAAGTATTTCCTCATAGCTTGTGTTGTACGGTACTATGGTTACGTTGCATCTGTTTTTGTTTAACATGCGGACGATATTGGTCTTCATGCCGCAGTCGATGGCAACCACGTTATAAAGCGGATTATGGGTACGGGCGTACCATCTTTTGGTGCAGGAGCATCTCTTTACCGCATCCTTCGGAACCGGAGTATTTGAAATAAGTGCAAGAGCATCTTCATCGGATACGGTTGCGTCGGTTATGACACACCTCATGGAACCCCGGTCTCTTATGGTTCTTACAAGCTTTCTGGTATCTATTCCGCTGATGCCCGGTACTCCCGATTCCTCAAGGAGTTCAGGCAGGGTTTTGGCCCATCTGAAGTTTGAAGGGTTATCGTTTATATCACGCACAATAAAAGCAGACGGGGAAATCAGCCTGCTTTCAAAATCATCATCTGTAATTCCGTAGTTTCCGATTAAGGGATAGGACATAACAATTGCCTGATCTGTGTAGGACGGGTCGGACACAATTTCCTGATATCCGGCCATGGATGTGTTGAATACTATCTCACATACCTTTGTTACGTTCGCTCCGAAACCGTATCCGAGATAACTGCTTCCGTCTTCCAAAACCAGTTTTCGGTCAAACTCCATATTAAAGCCTCCTTAGTTACTGTTAAGCTTTTTAATAGCCGCTCCTACAAATTCCTTAAACAGCGGATGCGGTCTGTTAGGTCTTGATTTAAACTCGGGATGGAACTGAACACCTATGAAGAAATCCCTGCCGGGAATTTCTACGGTTTCCACCAGGCGTCCGTCGGGAGAAAGACCCGAAAGCACAAGGCCTGCGGAAGTAAGAACTTCCCTGTAGTCGTTGTTAAACTCGTAGCGGTGTCTGTGTCTTTCCGCTATTTCGGTTTTACCGTAGCATTCTTCCATCCTGCTGCCCGGCTTTATCACACAGGGGTAACTTCCAAGCCTGAGTGTGCCGCCTTTTCCGATCTCATCGGACTGGCCCGGCATAAAGTCGATAACCTTATGCTCAGTGGCATCGTGGGATTCGCCGGAGCAGGCATCCTTTATACCTGCCACGTTCCTTGCATACTCTATAACGGCAATCTGCATACCGAGGCATATGCCGAAGTAAGGAACACCTTCTTCTCTGGCGTATTTTGCGGAAAGTATCATGCCTTCGATACCTCTGTCGCCAAAGCCGCCGGGAACGATAATACCGTTTACGGCCCCAAGTTTTTCTTTGTAATTATACTCATCGATTTCCTCTGAGTCTATCCATTTTATCAATATTTTTGCACCGTGTTCGTAGCCGGCGTGATGAAGGGCTTCCGCCACGGAAAGATAGGCATCGTGAAGCTGTGTATACTTGCCTACAAGACCGATGGTTACTTCCTTATCCGCCGCCTTTATTCTGTCCACAAGCGCCTGCCATTCCGAAAGATCCGGAGCCGGTGCATTTATGCCAAGTTCTCTTAAAACAACGCCCGAGAAATTCGAATCTTCAAGCATGAGAGGTGCGGCGTAAAGGCTGTCCAAGGTTCTGTTTTCGATTACGCAGTCTTCCTTTACGTTACAGAACATGGAAATCTTCTTAAAGATACTTTCCTCCAAAGGCTCGTTGCATCTGAGGACGATAATGTCCGGATTTATACCCATGCCCTGAAGTTCCTTAACGGAATGCTGGGTAGGCTTTGATTTATGCTCGTTGGAGCCGTGAAGATAAGGCACAAGGGTAACATGGATAAAGAGGCTGTTCTCTTTTCCCACTTCAAGGGAAATCTGGCGCACCGCCTCCAGGAAAGGCTGGGACTCAATGTCGCCTATGGTTCCGCCGATTTCGGTGATTATTATATCTGCCGAGGTTTCCTTTGCGGCATGATAAATAAAGTCTTTGATTTCATTGGTTATATGCGGAATAACCTGGACCGTTGAGCCCAGGTATTCGCCTCTTCTTTCCTTATTCAGCACATTCCAATAAACCTTACCGGAGGTAAGATTTGAAAACTTGGTCAGATCCTCGTCAATGAATCTTTCGTAGTGGCCAAGGTCCAGATCGGTTTCCGCTCCGTCCTCGGTAACATAAACCTCACCATGCTGGTAAGGGCTCATGGTACCCGGGTCCACGTTAATATAGGGATCCAGTTTCTGAGCTGCCACCTTAAG
>CACYBJ010000225.1 GCA_902772565.1 uncultured Lachnospiraceae bacterium
CGGCACACCGATTACCTGAACATCGGATACCTTCGGATGAGTATAGATGAACTCTTCAATTTCCTTAGGATAAATATTTTCACCGCCTCGGATGATCATATCCTTAAGACGACCGGTGATTCTGTAATTGCCCTCAGGGGTTCTGCAGGCAAGGTCGCCTGTGTGAAGCCATCCGTCCTTATCAATCGCCTGGGCGGTAGCCTTAGGCATCTTGTAGTAACCCTTCATGATATTGTAACCGCGGGCTACGAATTCGCCGATAACTTCGTCCGGACAATCCTCACCGGTTTCCGGATCCACGATTTTACACTCAACACCCGGGAATGCGCTTCCGACAGTGGTTACACGGGTCTCAAGAGAATCGGTTGTACGGCTCATGGTACATCCCGGAGAAGCCTCAGTCTGACCGTATACTATAACGATTTCCGGCATATGCATCTTCTCAACCACGTCTCTCATTACCGCAATCGGGCAAGGGCTTCCGGCCATAATACCGGTTCTCATGTGTGAGAAATCCGTCTTCGGGAAGTCGTCATGGGCAAGCATGGCAATGAACATGGTAGGTACGCCGTGGAAGGCGGTTATCTTTTCATTATTAATACATGCAAGCGATGACTTCGGTGAGAAGTAAGGAATCGGAAGAATGGTTCCGCCGTGTGTCATTGTTGCGGTCATGGCAAGTACCATACCGAAACAGTGGAACATAGGCACCTGGATCATCATTCTGTCGGCAGTGGAAAGATCCATACCGTCTCCGATAGACTTACCGTCGTTTACTATGTTGTAGTGAGTAAGCATAACTCCCTTGGGGAAGCCGGTAGTACCTGATGTGTACTGCATGTTGCATACATCGTTTACGTCAATGGCTGCCTGCATGCGGCGGATTTCCGTCACAGGTGTATTGTCGGCATATTCAAGGGCCTCATTCCAGGTAAGAGCACCCGGCATTGAGAAGCCTACGGAAATAATATTTCTCAGGAAAGGAAGACGCTTTGCATGAAGCGGAGTTCCCTTCTTGTGATCTTTGAGTTCCGGACAAAGCTCGTTCATGATGGAAACGTAATCGGAATCACGATAGCCGTCGATCATAACGAGTGTATGAGTGTCGGACTGGCGAAGCAGATACTCGGCCTCATGAATCTTGTAGGCTGTATTCATGGTTACAAGTACTGCGCCGATTTTTGTTGTTGCCCAGAAAGTAAGGAACCATGCAGGCACATTGGTGGCCCAGATAGTAACTTTGCTTCCCGCACGAACTCCGAGAGATACAAGTGCTCTCGCGAACTCATCCACATCATCTCTGAACTGGGCATATGTACGCTCATAATCAAGAGTGGTGTACTTGATTGCAGTCTGGTCAGGGAAAGTCTCTACCATCTTGTCAAGCACTTCAGGGAAGGTCATGTTGATCTGTGAATCCTTCTCCCATACATAGTTTCCTGTATGGGCCTTGTTCCAGTACAGATGCTTGTTTCCGATACGAGTACTCTTGTACTTACGCATAAAGTTAACATAATGTGTAAGGATTATTTCGATATCGCTGATTTCAGGCATCCAGTCCGGGTTCCATACAAGGGAAATAAATCCGTCATAGTTTACGGAACGAAGTGCGTTCATCATGTCCTGAACAGGAAGATCGCCGTCGCCCATGAGTTCAGGCATTACGATTCCGTCTGCCTTTCTGTAATCATGAATGTGTACAAGATGAACATAGGCACCGAGATTGGTTATTGTCTCTTCGGCATCTTCTCCTGCGGCAGATGCAGTCTCTGCCATATTCCAGTTTGCAGCCACACGGTTGTCATCAGCAAATTCATTTAAAAGATCGCGAAGCTTACCTGTGTTGGCATATGCCCCTGCTGTTTCAACAAGGATGCAAACCTTTCTGCCGTCAACAATTTCAAGCATGGTTGTGATTGCATCTACTGCCGATTTGAAATCCGCATTGCCGGTGTGAATACTAACGGACGGGATTCCAAGGTTTACGGCAACCTCAACACATTCTGCAAATTCTGCCATGAATGTTGAATCTGTGAAATCGGAATATGTATCTATAGACGGAACGGAAATACCGCTGTTTACGAGGCGGCGTCTGGTTACGGATGCCAGTTCCGGATTGGTCGGGGAACCCTTACCTTCGAAAACAGATGACTTAACATCATACATTTCAACGCCTGAAATGCCTGTTTCCACGGCAGCCTCAGTGAGTGCTGCCCAGTCCATTCCTTTCCAGTTTTTTATTGAATATGAAAGTTTCATTGTTCGTACCATGCCGCAGGCGTGGTGCCCGTCTGGTGACGCGCCTGCAGCGTCACCAAAGGGTTTGAAAGTATTTACTTTCAAACTAACCTCCTAATGGAAATACGAAATAACAGTTCGTCGGATTCGATGTTCCTTACTGATTTTCCTCGAAAGCAATTTTATTGAGGGCGCTGATGTATGCGCGGATCGATGCTCCGATGATATCTGTTGAGATACCGCTGCCGGAGTAGATTCTGCCTTCGGAGCGAAGCTTAACGATTGCGCTGCCCATAGCATCTCTGCCTTCGGTAATGGTCTGAACCTGGAAATCATCCAGTTCATAGTGATGGCCGATGATCTGCTCGATTGCGAGGAATGCAGCATCTACCGGACCGTCGCCAACGCCTACGCCGCGAAGTTTTTCACCGTTCTTATCAATAAGAACATTGGCGGTTGCGGAAATGATATTACCGCTGTTTATAACAAAGTTATCAAGTTTGAATGTAGAAGGAACCTGCATTGCGGTACTTGCAATAATCGCATCAATTTCCTTGGTTCCGATGTAATGCTTTTTGCTGGCTACGCGCTTAAACTCTTCGTAAACCTTTGCATAGTCCTCTTCTGAAAGATCGTAGCCCATCTGGTTGATAACCTTGATAACCTCTGTGATTTCGTCTGATTCATCAAGTGTTACACCTGCTGCATCTCCCGTAAGAACGCTTTCATAGGCGTTGTCGGTCGTTTTAACAGGCTTGCAGATCTTTTCGATCTGTGCAACGCTTCTGTTAAGATCGGTTGTTTTTAATTCGCAAACCGCGCCGATATCTGCACCCTTCTTGGAAATAAGTTTTGATGTCTGCTCAAGGGTAGGAAGCACGCCTGTAATGGCTGCGCACTTAATACCGGTTGCACCTGCAGCAACAGCAGCGGCAGATACGGCAAGAGCAAGACCCATCTCGCTGTTAACCTCTACATAAATACCTGTTTCTTCAAGCTCAGGGATGTGAGCCTTAAGATCGGAAATAAGCTTTGCAAATTCATCAGGAAGCATAACGCCTGCATTGTCGCAAACTGTGATTCTGTTGGCACCTGCTGCAATGGCGGTTTTAATTGCCTGTACCAGGAATTCAAAATCGGCACGGGTGGCATCTACTGCAGAAAACTCAACCTTTTCGCTGAGGAAGCGGCAAAGCTTGATCTGCTCTTCGATGGCTGCGATCATTTTAGGAGCCTTCATATGGCAGGCATATTCCATCTGTACTGTAGATACAGGAACCAGAAGGTTAAGTCTCGGATACTTGGCGGAGCGGATTGCTTCCCATGTTTCTTCGATGAGACCGCTTCCGATTTCAACTGTACCGGTAACACCGGCCTTTACGGAACCGGCAACGGTTTTATTGGAAAGGAGATCTGCCTTAGTTGTTCCAACCGGAGCAAGTTCAATAACGTCCACCTTTAAGCTGTCAAGGATACGTGCTGTCTCAAGCTTTTCTTTAAAAGAAAGCTGTGCTCCGTCCCTGCAGTCAGGGGATCTGAGTGTGGTGTC
>CACYBJ010000226.1 GCA_902772565.1 uncultured Lachnospiraceae bacterium
GACGTTTACCATTCAAGCTCAATCGCCTTCATTTTATTCGTGTTGATGTCGTTGTGGCGTACCACACCGTCACGGAGCTTGATTACATGGTCTGCAATATTCTTAATTGCTTCGTTATGGGTAACCATGATAATCGTGTTTCCGTACTTCTGATTAACATCTTCAATAAGTTTAAGGATTTCCTTGGAAGTGTTGTAATCAAGAGCACCTGTCGGTTCGTCGCAAAGAAGGATGTCCGGATTCTTTACGATGGCGCGGCCAATGGAAACTCTCTGCTGCTGTCCGCCGGAAAGCTGATTCGGAAGCTTGTAGCGGTGCTCAAAAAGTCCCAGAGTATGAAGAAGATCGTCGATGTCGAGGGACTTATCGGAAAGATATGCTCCGACTTCGATATTCTCCTTTACGTTAAGATTAGGTATGAGGTTGTACATCTGAAAAACGTAGCCCAGATGCTTTCTTCTGTACATGGTAAGACCCTTCTCTCCCATGTCGCGAAGCTTGTCGCCGTTGATGGAAATGTATCCGTCGTCCGGACTGTCAATGCCTCCGATTATATTAAGAAGAGTGGATTTACCGGAACCGGATGGTCCCAGAAGCACACAGAATTCACCTTTGGCCACGGTGAAATTCATTCCTCTAAGTACTTCCTGTCTGGCTTCGCCTGTGCCGAAGCCTTTCTTAAGATCAACTATCTCAAGAAATTTCATTTCTTCTTCTGACATTTTATGCCCCTTTCACTTTATCGAGAAATGCCGTCAGATGCGGCATAAGTCTTATTAACTATACAACCACAGTATAGCAACGATTAAACATTCGCGCAATCGTTATATTGTTTAAAATCAATAGTTAGCCACTGCTAATTTTGGTGATTTTGTACAAAAAGGGGGGGACGCACAAAAGAAGAAATCCCTTCTGGATTTCTTTGATGTCTCAAAGCCGACGGCTCCCCCGATTGAAAATCGGGGGCTAAAAAAAACCTCCGGCGAACCGGAGGTTAAAGGGATGCTTAATCCCAAATCATCATTACTTTTGGTACCGCTTGTCCGACTTTTTTCTCCACCGCATTAAGAACATTTCTCATGTCCTTAGGCAATCTGTTCATGCATTCTACGCGACGGTCACCCGGCATTCCGTAAAACGCTTCCGCAATGGATGCAGTGATGCAGGTAAGAGTGTCACTGTCGCCGCCTAAGGAAACTGCAGTTCTAAGAGCATCTTCATAGTCCGTGCTTTCAAAGAAAGCCGTCAATGCCTCCGGAACCGTTTCCTGACAGGTTTCCACATGATGGTATCCGGGCCTTATCTCATCGCAGCTGCGGCTCAGATTGTAGCCGAATTGTGCCACAATGTAGTCCTTAATTTCTTCTTTGGAACTGCCGTGTCTTGCCATAAATATGGCAGATGCCACCGCCTCCGCTCCTTTAATCCCCTCGGAATGATTGTGAGTCACTTCGGCAGAAAGTCTTGCCATGTGCCTTGTTTTTTCAAGAGTATCGTACAGCCAACCCGCAGCAGATACTCTCATTGCTGAACCGTTGCCAAAACTTCCGTAAGGCCTTGGATTGTTAGTTCTCAGCCACTCATAGAACATGCAGCCGTAACCGGCATCGGGGTATCTGTGTCCCCAGTCCTGCATGGAATTTACAAGCGCACGTTTTATGGTTTCGTCGTCGGCATCTGCCGGCAGGTTACGTAATGCATCTGCCACTGCGGTAGTCATTACGGTATCGTCCGTAAATGCAGTTCCCGCACTGAGCAAATCGAAATCCTTTGTCTTATTGCCCCTGTCAAATTCGAAGGGTGCTCCGACCATATCTCCAAAAACCGCTCCAAACATATTTGTTACCTCCTGTGTTTTTTTGTTATACACAGCGTATCAAAAAAGCTTTCCCTAACGGTCGACTGCGAGGCGACATTTATTCATCTTCCCAGAAAATCTCGTCCAGAGTCTTTCCCAAAACTTTGCAAATGTCGCGGCAGAGTTTGATTGTAGGATTATAATCACCTTTTTCGATGGCGTTAATCGTCTGTCTTGAAACGCCTACTTTTTCTGCCAGATCCTGCTGGGAAAGATCGAGAGCCGCACGGGCGGATTTTAATTTAAGATTCTTCAATTAATATCCCTCCCGTCTTCTTCACCGGATAATTTTTCGGTTAAGGATTTTACCAGTCCCACCAAAGAAATAAATAAAGCAGCGATTCCGACAATCAAATTAAGAATTGATGAATTCATCTTTCCGGCGCAGTTAATTAATCCTTCAGTTCTGTAGGTCGAAATACCGACTACCAGATTGAGAACTCCTGCAATTGTTATCCAAAGAATGGTTTGTCCCCGCTTTTCATTGAGTGCAATATAGCAATCGTGCCAGTAACCGTAAATTACATAGGCACAAACTCCAATAATTACGGCAGATGCGTAAAACACGGTTGTCATACCATCATTTATGACTCCCAAACAGTCCAGCATAACGGTAACACCAACACCGATTAACGCTGTAAAGAATGCATATCGATAAGCGCGTCCCTGCTCAATTTCCTGTCGTTCATCAAAACGGCGTCTCTTAACAGCCAGATTTCTGTTGTAAGCGATGATAGATACAAGGAAAAGGCCCGAGCCGATAATAACAGCAAGCACCGCACAAATGTCGATTCCCGCAAGCTGTTTCTGCTCGCATGAATTAAGGTAATAATCCATCACTCTTTCGCCGTCTTTTATTTCTGCGTCGTTTTCAGTGAAATAGGAATAATACAGATGATAGTTTCCTTTGGTCATATCAAGTTTGACTCTGGCGTCTACCGAATAGCCGCCGGTGGAATAGATTACTTCACCGTTATCGTCGGTAAGTTTACAGACAGTCATAAAACCCGCTTCGTCACCGTCGGCTTTTTTGTCATGAAGATTCCAGCCGATGTTTATAACATAGGTGCCGGTCTTATCAATCATAAAATCGCCGGTGGTTGATTCTTTATCAAGTTCCCCTTTGGTTACATTGATTTTATGATTCCAGGTTGATTTCCACTTAATGCTGTCGCCGCCACTTACCAAAACCAGGATTCCTGCAGCTAAAAGCATCAGGCTGATAATTACGCCGACAA
>CACYBJ010000227.1 GCA_902772565.1 uncultured Lachnospiraceae bacterium
AAGTCTGTATGAAGATTATATAAGAATACTCGGAAGTGACATTTTGTCTGAATCCGGGGAAATAGACAAAAAGAAGGCCGCCGCAAAGATTTTTGCCAGCGACGAAATTCGAAAAGAAATAAATAAATGTGCCCATCCTGCTACCATAGATGAAATTAAAAGACGCATTAGGGCGGCGCAGGAGAGGGGCGAAAGTCTGGTCTTTGTGGAATCTGCCATTGGAAGAAGCAGCGGCTATGACGATATGTGCTACGAATACTGGTTTGTGGAATGTCCCGAAGAAGAAAGACGCAGACGTCTTAAGGAAATCCGCGGTTACTCGGACGAAAAAATAGATTCCATAATAAGGACCCAGGCAAACGAACTGGGGCTTATATGCGGGTCGGACTGCGTTATAGTAAACAACTACAAAACCACGAGGGAAGAACTGAAAGAGAGGATACTCTTTGATTTGCTTAAACCCTGACCTTGTGGTAGAATATCGGGGGTCTTTTGACCTAAAAAAGAGCAGAGAAGTAATATGATGACATTTGCCAGTCTGGCCAGCGGCAGTTCGGGAAACTGCCAGTATATCACAACAGGAAGCACCACACTTTTGGTGGACATGGGAGTTTCCTGCAGAAAAATCGAAAACGGTCTAAGTGAACTCGGAAAAACTCCGAGGGATGTGGACGGAATACTGATCACACACGAGCATTCGGACCACATAGGGGGCCTCGGGACCTTCACCAAAAAGTACCGGGTGCCCATCTACGGAACCATCGAAACTCTGACAGCCATCAAAAGAAGCAATGTGGGGCGGAACATTCCCGTAGAACTTTTGATGAATATTGAGGGAGATGCTTCCTTCTCCATCGGAGATGTGGGGGTTAATGTTACGGAAATATCCCATGATGCGGCTCATCCGGTTTGTTTCCGCGTAACCGACGGTAATGTGACCTTCGCCATGGCAACCGACTTAGGGTGTTATGACGAATCGGTGGTTATGCATCTGTCGGAAGCAGACCTTGTTTATATTGAGTCCAATTATGACCCGGATATGCTCATGGTAGGGCCTTATCCTTACTATCTCAAACAGAGAATTGACGGGGAGCGAGGGCATCTGTCCAATGATCTTTCCGCTGAACTTGTGAGCCGTGTGCTCCATCCGGGCCTTAAGCATATAATACTTGCCCATCTTTCAAAGGAGAATAATTATCCCGAGATTGCCCATCAGACATTTATCAATATGCTTAACGAAAACTGGCATTTCAGTACAGAAAAACCAACGGTTGAACCCGCAAAAAGAGACGAGGTTTCCGTTATTTGCGAATTTAAATAAGCAGTGCTTAAGAAAGAGGTAAAGATGAAAAAAGTAGTTATTACAGTAGTCGGAAAGGACCAGGTTGGTATCATTGCAAAGGTATGTACTTACCTTGCCGATAATTCCATTAACATCCAGGATATTTCACAGACCATCGTAGACGGTTATTTCAACATGATGATGATTTCCGATATTTCCGGTTGCCATAAGGATTTCGTTCTTATCCAGAACGAACTTAAGGAACTGGGTGAAAGCATCGGCGTAATAATCAGAATTCAGGACGAAGCCGTATTTGACATGATGCATCGTATTTAATCCGTAGGAGGAATTGTTTTGTTAGATATTAAAGAAGTCTTAGAGACCAATGAAATGGTAGAGAAGGAAAATCTTGATGTCAGGACCATAACTCTCGGCATCAGCCTTCTTGACTGCATAGACAGCGATTTAAACAAACTTAATGAGAACATTTACAACAAGATCACAAGACTTGCCAGGAATCTTGTGGCAACAGGAGATGAAATCGAAAGAGAAATAGGTATTCCTATTGTTAACAGACGTATTTCCGTAACTCCGATTGCCCTCGTAGGCGGCAGCGCATGCAAGTCTCCCGAAGATTTTGTTACCATCGCAAAGACTCTTGATAAGGCAGCTCACGAAGTGGGCATCAACTTTATCGGCGGATATTCCGCACTTGTAAGCAAGGGCATGACAACGGCCGACAGAATGCTCATCGAGTCCATTCCTTCCGCACTTTCACAGACAGAGATTGTCTGCAGTTCCGTAAATGTGGGCTCCACAAAGACCGGTATCAACATGGATGCGGTTAAGCTTTTGGGCGAGAAGATGCTGGAACTCTCCGAACTTACAAAGGAAGAAGATTCCATCGGCTGCGCAAAGCTTGTTATTTTCTGCAACGCACCGGACGACAATCCTTTCATGGCAGGCGCTTTCCACGGTGTTACCGAGGCAGATGCCATCATTAACGTAGGTGTCAGCGGTCCCGGCGTAGTGCTTAAGGCTCTTGAAAAGACCAAGGGTAAGGATTTTGAGTACCTTTGCGAGACCATTAAGAAAACATCCTTTAAGATTACCCGTGTAGGTCAGCTGGTAGCCAAGCGTGCGTCCAAAATGTTGGGAGTTCCTTTCGGTATAGTGGATCTTTCTCTTGCTCCCACACCTGCAATCGGTGACTCCGTTGCCGATATATTAAAGGCCATCGGACTTGAACATCCGGGTGCTCCCGGAACCACAGCGGCTCTGGCTCTTCTTAACGACCAGGTTAAAAAGGGCGGCCTCATGGCATCTTCCTATGTGGGCGGTCTTTCAGGCGCATTCATTCCCGTAAGCGAAGACCAGGGTATGATCGATGCCGTTGAAGCAGGAGCACTTACCATTGAAAAACTGGAAGCCATGACCTGTGTATGCTCTGTAGGTCTTGATATGATCGCAATTCCGGGAGATACAAAGGCAACCACCATCAGCGGTATTATTGCCGATGAAATGGCTATTGGTATGATCAACCAGAAAACGACAGCCGTAAGACTCATTCCTGTTATAGGAAAGGGAATCGGCGATACTGTTACTTTCGGCGGACTTCTGGGCTATGCACCTATTATGCCTGTTAACACATTCTCATGTGACGAATTCGTAAACAGAGCGGGAAGAATTCCTGCACCGGTTCACAGTTTTAAGAATTAATAAATCTTTTTACGGGAGAGGGATATGTCTTATCGTGATGATGATATATTCTTTGACGATGTTGAAGAAGCATTAAAAAACAAATACGGTGATTACGGGGACGAGGATCTGCCTAAGGTAGATATGGGGCTTTCCGGTATAAGAACTGCACCCCCTCCGGGACGCAGAAGACCGGCAGGCACCTACGGTACCTGTCCGCGCCCCGCATCACGTTATGAAAATACAAGAAGGCGCCCCGTAAGACATAATTACGAGGATGAACTTCCGAATGAAGAGGAAGATACCGAGGAGTATGCTTCCCATGGCGGCGGTCCTGTGCGTCCTTCCGGCAAAAAGCCCAAGGGTAAAAAGGGCAAAATGACGGAAGAGCAGGAGAAACGACTTGCCTATCATAAGTTCGAAGAACGCTCCGGAAGAAAGCCTTCGAGAAAAGAAAAAAAGCTAATAGACAAAAAAATCCACAGCAGAAGAAGGAAAGAAAAACTTGGCAAGGTTTTCAAAGGATTTCTTGCCGTTATCGCCTTGCTTGTGCTGTTTGTGGTTTTTCTGTTTTATACCAAACCCGGCAAGCGGGTTCTGCTTCGATTTGCCAGTGTTTATGTTAAAAAGGCCACAAAGGGCGTTGACAAAGAGGAAATAGAAGGTATTCCTTTCAAATCCCCGGAAAACATACCCGATGACTGGGCCTATAACGAAAACGTAATTAACATACTTCTTATCGGTGCAGATGCCTCCGGCGGCGAAAGAACCAATACCGACAGTATGATCATTTTTTCCGAGAATACCATAACCGGTCAGGTAACTCTGGTTTCTCTTTTAAGAGATACCTATGTGGATATTTACGGACAGAATGTAAAGAGAAAGCTTAACTACGCCTACAGAGCCGACGGTATAGGATGCCTTATGGGCACCATTGAATCTACCTACAAGATTTATCTTGATTCCTATGCAATAGTTGATTTCCAGGCCTTCCGTGACGTTGTTGACAAATTGGGCGGTGTGGATCTTTACATCAGCAGCGAAGAAGCAAGTTATCTGAATTCCGAAACCCTTATAAAGAACGGAGACAACCGAAATCTTAAAGAGGGCATTAATCATCTTAACGGCGACCAGGCCAACGGTTACTGCAGAGTGCGTGCCATCGGAACCAGAGATGACAGCGGAAATCTTATAATTGACGACCATGGCCGGACCTTAAGACAGCGCAAGGTTTTAAGAGCCATCTACGATAATTATAAGAACGAAGACATACTTACGGTCTATTCCGCAACCAATTCGGTGCTTGGAAACATAACAACGCCCATAAGCTCCGGCAATATTTATACAATGCTTGAAGGAATCTATTTCAACGATTCCAAGGAAATGAAGCAGATGCAGATTCCGGACGCCAGCAAATACTCCTACCAGAGTATCAGCGGTGTGGGCTCGGTAGTTTCTATAGACGGTTATTTGGAAGATAATATCAATATTTTAAGAGAAGCCTTATACGGCGATCTGACATACTAAAATGAAAGGTTAGGCAATGCGACTTCCTGACAGTTATATAAACAGAATGAGGGACATGCTGGGAGAAGAGGAACTTAGTCTCTATCTTTCCGCCATGGAGAAAGATGCCCGCTCAGGTGTAAGAGTAAACACCCTGAAACTGTCAGCGGAGGAATTCTCGGATCTTTCCGAACTAAGCCTTTCTCAAGTACCATGGACCGACAATGCCTTCTTTTACGAAGAGGGAGCGTCTCCTTCGAGACATCCCTACTATTATGCAGGCATGTATTATATTCAGGAACCTTCGGCCATGACACCGGCGGCTTTGTTTAACGTATTGCCCGGTGACAGGGTTTTGGACCTTTGTGCGGCTCCCGGAGGCAAATCCACTGCATTGGGCGCCAAGCTTAAGGGAGAAGGGGTGCTTGTCAGCAATGACATCAGCAATTCCAGAGCAAAGGCTCTTCTTAAGAATATAGAAATGTTCGGCATTACCAATGCCCTTGTAACCAGCGAGCCTTCTGACAAACTGGCGGACCGCTTTGAAGGATATTTTGACAAGATCCTTGTGGATGCTCCCTGCTCCGGTGAAGGAATGTTTCGTAAGCAGCATGCCATAGTTAAAAACTGGGAACAGTACGGAACCGAGTATTATGCCAAACTGCAGCGTGAGATCCTTCCCTCTGCGGTTAAAATGCTTAGACCCGGCGGAGAACTTCTTTATTCCACCTGTACTTTTTCTCCTCTCGAGGACGAGGATACCGTTAGTTACATACTTAACAGATTCCCCGAAATGAAACTGGTTCCCCTTTGTGATGAAGCCAAAATGAAAGCCTTAAAAGACGTGGGCTTTGCGGTCGGCCGTAACGACTGGGCCACATCCCCTGCGGCTGACATGACGAAGACCATCAGGCTTTTCCCTCACAAAATCGAAGGCGAAGGTCATTTTATCGCCCTTCTTAAGAAAGATGAGGATGCGCCCGGATACAGTGCATCTCCTTCAAAAGTAAAATCAGCAAAGCTTCCGGATGAACTTAAGGAATTCCTTTCCTACAGCGGTTTTTCCGGCAATGTAAATAATATAGTTGAAAGGGACGGAAAGTATTATCTTACAAGTGAACTTCTGCCGGACGTTACCGGACTTCGTATACTTCGTAACGGACTGCTTCTCGGAGAACAGAAAAAAGGCCGGTTTGAGCCTTCTCAGGCATATGCCATGAGCCTTAAGGCGGAGTGCTATCCCAATGTGCTTGATTTATCATCACAGGACCCAAGGGTACTTAAGTATCTTAAGTGCGAAACCATAGAGGCAGATGCGGACACTAAAGAGGGCTATGTACTTGTGTGCGTAGACGGTTATCCTTTGGGATTCGGCAAATACAAGAATAACAGTTTTAAGAACCGGTATCTTCCGGGTTGGAGAATGTTCTGATGGTAAGACTTGATAAGTTTTTATCGGAAAATACAACTGCCTCCCGAAGCGATGTCAAAAAGATGATAACTGCCGGAAGAGTAAGCGTAGACGGTGTGATTATCAAAAGGCCCGAGAGCAAAGTGTCCGAGACTTCCGAAGTGCTGCTTGACGGGAAGAAGGTTACCGCAGTTTCCGGCCTTTACTATATGCTTAACAAACCGGGTGATGTAATCACAGCCTCCCGTGACAAAAACAAAAAGACTGTACTGGATCTTTTTCCGCCGGAAATAGGAAAGCATCTGTTTGCGGTTGGCAGACTGGATCTTGATACGGAGGGTCTTCTTATACTTACGGACGACGGCGATTTGTGCCACCGTCTTGAAAGCCCCAGGCATCATGTGAAAAAGACCTACATTGCCAAAGCTACGGGTGAACTTTCCAAAGACTATAAGACCCGGATCGAAACAGGAATTGAGTTTAAAGAATTCACATCCTCTCCTGCAGAGATAGAAATACTGTCTCATGCCGGTGATGAATATGTGATCAGCCTGACCATATCCGAAGGTAAATTCCATCAGGTAAAGCGTATGCTTCATGCGATAGGTGTTACGGTTACAGCTTTAAAAAGAGTATCCGTCGGAAGCCTTAAGCTGGATGAAAGCCTTGCCGCAGGAGAGTACAGAGAACTGACAGAAAGCGAAATCGGAGAACTCATAAATGACACAAACAAGAACTCCAATTGATTTTGATAAATACGAAGCCATCATATTCGATCTGGACGGAACCCTGATTGATTCCATGTGGCTTTGGGGGCAGATAGATATCGACTATCTCGGCCGTTTCGGCCTTGTTTCACCGCCGGATCTTCAGGCCTGTCTTGCGGGCATGAGCGTTACCGAAACCGCTCTTTACATAAAAGACCGTTTTGGCATAACCGACCCTCCGGAAAAGATGATTTCCGACTGGAATGACATGGCTATGGACTATTACAAGCACAAAATTCCTCTGAAAAAAGGTGCTGACGCCTTTCTTAAGGCGGTAAGGAAGCGGGGCTTTAAAACCGGAATCGCATCCAGTAATTCCATGGAACTGATTGACGCCGTGCTGGACGGCCTTAACATAAGACCTTTCTTTGACAGCATTCACATTACCAATGAAGTTGCCAAAGGCAAGCCGTCGCCGGACATATACAACCTGGTTGCCGGTGAACTTGGCGTAGACAACGGCAAATGCCTGGTTTTTGAAGATATCAAAGAGGGCGTAATGGCCGGACAGGCTGCCGGTATGGAAGTTTGCGGTGTGTTTGATGATTTCGCCGACACAAAGGGCGGCAGCATTAAGGACATGGCAGAGTATTTTATAAATGATTTTACGGAAATAGTAATATGAGTTTTAGGAAAGACAAGGGCGAGGCCGGAAGAGTCTCTTATTTAAAACTGACAGATATCATATTCGTGCTGGCATCTGCCGCAATCAGCTGCGGAATGTTTGCAATGGGTCTTTATATCAAGCATACCAAGGCAAATCTTCTTACAGTATGCGCAGTGCTTTTCCTTCTTCCCGCCTGTAAAAAACTGACTAACCTCATAGTGATACTTCCCCATAAGGACATTAAGCCTGAGGTCTTAAATAAGATCACGGAAGCAAAGGAAAAGGCATTTGCCTCAGCCCCTACCGTACCTGTAAGTTTTACGGATATGCTTTGTTCCACGGAAGATCACATTCTTAAATTCGGCGATGTGACTGTAACTAAGGGAC
>CACYBJ010000228.1 GCA_902772565.1 uncultured Lachnospiraceae bacterium
CGAGTAGCGGGAAAAGCCTGATGCGAATAAGCCGTGTGCGAGGAGTAGGAAACGTAGCCTTGTCTGAGCAACATTTGTGCGGCCGGACGCGCATAAAAATATACAAAAAACAGGGCCGGCTGAATAACAGCCCGCCCTGCGAAAAGCATTAAACTATTCTATGCATTAAGCGCATTATCAAGATCCGCAATGATATCATCCACATTCTCGATACCAACGGAGAATCTTACAAGATCCGGAAGCACTCCGCCTGCAAGGAGTTCTTCATCTGTCATCTGTCTGTGTGTTGATGATGCAGGATGAAGCACGCAAGTGTGGGCATCTGCCACGTGGGTAGCAATGATGGCAAGTTTCAGGTTCTTCATGAACTTCTCGGCTGCCGCTCTTCCGCCCTTTACGCCGAAGGATACAACACCTGTGGTTCCGTTAGGCAGATACTTCTGCGCTCTTTCATAGTACTTGTTGCCGGGAAGGCCCGGATAGTTAACCCATGTAACCTTCTCATGCTTCTCAAGGAACTGAGCAACCTTAAGAGCATTTGAGCAATGTCTTTCCATTCTGACTGCCAGAGACTCAAGTCCGAGGTTAAGAAGGTAAGCATTCATAGGAGAAGGGATGGAACCCAGATCACGCATGAGCTGTGCGGTACATTTTGTAATATATGCGCCTTCAAGACCAAACTTCTCGGCATATGTTATTCCGTGGTATGAATCATCAGGAGTTGTAAGTCCCGGGAATTTGTCGGCATGAGCCATCCAGTCAAACTTGCCGCTGTCTACGATTACACCGCCTACTGTGGCATCGTGTCCGTCCATGTACTTGGTTGTGGAATGGACTACGATATCTGCGCCCCATTCAATAGGTCTGCAGTTGATAGGTGTGGCAAATGTATTGTCTACGATGAGCGGAACGCCGTGTGCATGTGCGGCATTTGCAAATCTTTCAATATCGAAAACGATAAGTGCCGGGTTGGCAATTGTTTCACCGAAAACAGCCTTTGTGTTAGGCTTAAATGCAGCCTCAAGTTCCTCATCGCTGCAGTCGGGATCTACAAAAGTAAAATCGATGCCCATTCTCTTCATTGTTACGTTAAAGAGATTGAAAGTACCGCCGTAGATTGTTGAAGATGCTACAACGTGGTCACCCGCACCCGCAATGTTGAATACGGAATAAAAACTTGCAGCCTGACCCGATGATGTGAGCATTGCAGCGCTTCCGCCTTCAAGTGAGCAGATCTTTGCAGCAACATAATCGTTGGTAGGATTCTGAAGTCTTGTATAGAAATAACCGGAAGCCTCAAGGTCAAAAAGCTTGCCCATGTCTTCGCTGGTATCATACTTAAATGTTGTGCTCTGAACGATAGGAATCATTCTTGATTCGCCGTTCTTCGGTGTGTATCCTGCCTGAATACATTTGGTTTCCTGTTTCATTTTATAACCTCTTTCTTTTAACGCCTTCCTGAAAAGGCAAATTATAATTTCGATGTTTTATTCCGCAAGTTCGAACGGAAGAAGGTCGAGTATGTCCTTCTGAACATCTACGCCCGGATATACTTCCTTAAGTCTGAGACCCTTTTCTGTAAGTTCAAAAATGCATCTTTCGGTAATGTACATTACCTTCTGCTTATTCTTAAGCGCACGCTTGGCCGAGAAGCTGATGGATGAAACCTTGTCAACAAACTTCGGAATGTCACCGTTTTTGTTAATGGTTACCTTATCCTTCACTCTCGTTATTTCAAGGCCCTTTGCATTAAAGGTCATACAGAATACCACAGTCTTTGTTTTGGCTGTGATGTTGGCAAATCCGCCGATGCCGGCATATGCCCCCGGTCCTCTGTGAGAATTTACATTACCTTCTTTATCGACTTCCAAAGCGCCCATGAAGCAGATGTCCAGACCGCCGTTATCATAAAGATCGAAAAGGTTTGCGATATCCACCATGCAGGCCGCGCCTATCATGGCTCCGAAAACGGTACCCTTGGCAGGGAATCCGCCGATGCCTCCCGACTCAACCGTAAGGGTTACGTCCTTTAATATGCCGTATTTTCTGGCGTAGTAGGAAATGGTTTCCGGAATACCTATACCGATGTTTACTATGTCACCGGGCTTAAGTTCCTTGGAAGCTCTTCGTCCAATGGTTCTTCCCGCAACACTTGATGTGCTCTTGGTCTGAGTCATGTTATCAAGCATTTCGTCCCAGTCTTTCCACTGTGAATAAGGAATCTCGAAACCACCGGTAAGACACTCAAAGACAGCATGTCTCGGCTCCGGCTCAACCACTACGATGGCGTCTACAAGACAACCCGGAATAATGGTGTTTCTCGGGCGGGAAGGTACGATTATCTTTCTGTCTACCTGAACGATAACCTTTCCGTGGTTGGCCTTAACAGCCTGAACGATGGAAAGCGCATCTCCCGACATATACATGTCATCAAAGGAAATATTGCCCTTTGGATCAACCGATGTTCCCTTGATAAGAGCAATGTTAATCTTAGGCAGCTGATAGTAAAGGAATTCCTCTCCTTCAAGTTCCACCTTCTTAACCAGTGACTTGTCTTTGGAAATATTGTTGATTCCGGGACCGTCAATGTCCGGATCCACAAATATATCAAGACCTACTTTTGAAAGGGCTCCCGGAAGACCTCCTGCCTGTGCACGAATAGCATGGGAAATGCATCCCAGCGGCAGATTGTAGGCTTCGAAACGATCCTCAAGAATCAGTTTCTTTGTGGAAAGCATGGCTCCGAAATGGCCGCAGATAATCTTCTCCACCGCACCGTCTCTGATGTAGCCCTCGGCATTTCCGTTCTCATCCCAGTTACCGAATCCCGCACTGGAAATAAGAGTCAGATTCTTCGGCTTATTCTTCTGTTTATATTTTCTGTAAAGTGCCTCATTAAGAGCAACCGGGCTTTCAATACCTACAAAGGTATTAAAGCAGATGACATCTCCGTCTTTGATGAGCCCGATAGCCTCGTCGGCCGACATAATTCTGTTCATCAACAGCCTCCGAAACATGCGTAAAACACAAGTAAAGTGTACTTTTTGTTACCAAAAACCAAACATTAAAATTTTACTAGTTTGTACGGGTATAGTCAAGAAGTATTATAAACAATGAAAAAACATAGTAGCGCAGTAAATAAAAAGAATGTATACTGTAATATGTGGTTTGCAACAGAGCAAACCGGGGTACAGTATTCACACATAACGATATATGGAGATTTGGAACATGGGACGTAAATCAATTAAGGAAAACAAGAACGTTTATCAGATTGCCAGAGAGGAACAGAATCTCACAAGAGCTCAGGCCAGCGAGAAACTTGTTTTTATTTCGGAAGCTAAAATAGAAAAAATAGAA
This sequence comes from uncultured Lachnospiraceae bacterium, assembly GCA_902772565.1. GTDB lineage: Bacteria > Bacillota > Clostridia > Lachnospirales > Lachnospiraceae > UBA3775. The sequence goes on from CACYBJ010000228.1 coordinate 3,358, forward strand.
AGCGAAGCGGCAAAGCCTCAGCCGGAGGATGTGGTTGCCATGTCCAAGGCCTATCTTCGCCCCGACCTTTGCAATTACTATTGCGCCAACGAGTGTCCCATCGGACAAAAAAACGTGGCCCCTGTTAATTTTAAGGACCTGAGTCTTTCCAATATCACACTGGAAGTTCTTTCATCTCTCAATTTCCTTAACAATAACAAGGACCGCCTTGTAGATATTACTGTGGATGGCAAAATCTCCGAAACGGAAATGAAGGATTTTGCCGGAATCTATAAAGAGCTTACTGACATAGCCAATACCGCTCAGGCTCTTAAAATCTGGATTGAGCAGCAGGCAAATGAAAACAAAATTGACATCAACGCTCTTAACCAGCACCTTAACAAATAAGGCTGTTACAGGGAAATAAGCGTAGCGCGACACGGCGCACCGTCGGCTCCCCCGAGATTTATCGGAGCGGCATTAAGAAGATACACTCCTTCGGGAACTTCGCCAAGTCTTACTCCTTCAAGAAGAACGATTTCCGCACCAAGCATAATCATATGCACATTCTTTGGTGCATCCTCAGGGCCTACGGTCTGGGACTCATTACCGTACAAAAGAATATTGTTATCAGCAAATACATAGGCTGCCTCTTCGGTTACTGTGGCTTTACCGCCAACAAGTATTCGATTACGGCAGTCACATTTATTTATACCGGATTCTTCTTCGGCAGATGCGGCCGCAGCAAGAATCCTTCGGGCATCTGCCCCGGTTATATCACCTTCGTGTTTTGTTACGTAGGCATAGCCTATGAATCTGCGAAGATCTACTTCGTCTATTTTCTTCCCGTCATTTATAAAATGATAAGGAGCATCCACATGGGTACCGTTGTGAGCACACATGTAAAAATCCGTGAGGTTACATATGTCCCCCTTATCAATGTCAAGTTTAACAGTTCTCTTCGGAGAAGGATCTCCCGGAAAAACAGTACATCCGAAGACTTCCTGGGAAATGTCATAGATTTTCATAGCCCCCTCCTGTTCCGCTTTTATACCGTCTGACAAATTGGCACCGCCTGTTACATTTTCTTTATCGGCAATTTCCGAAAGATACCGCTTTCTGTAGTCATTCAGACACAGATCATTGGCGCATCCTGCCCACTTGTCCGGTTCTCTTTCCATCAGCCCGTCGTGTTCCCATTTGCAAACAGGACAGATTTCGTACGTGTCGGCTCCGGAAAACGAAAGATTTCCGCACACGGGGCATATGCAGTCTTTATTATCATTCATGTCATGCATCATGTTTTGCCATCCTGATAAGTCCGTTGTGTTTACTGATTATCCCTGCGAATAATATCTCTTATGTCCTGATCGGACATGCCGCCGAAACCGGTCCATGAGTGTCCGTTGCCGTAGAGACTGTCGCCCATTTTGGTATAGGACTTTCCGTTGCAGTAATAGTTGTCTCCGAACCTGGTGATGTTTCCCCCGTTGAAATAGGTGTTGTCACCGAAGTTGGTGGCCGAACCGCCGTTGGTGTCATAGGAAGTATCACCGAAGTGAGATATGGATCCGCTTCCCTTTTTATCGTTGTAGTAAGTGTTGCTTCCGAATCTTGTAAAAAATGAATTATTACCGAATATGCTCATAGTAAACCTCCTTCGGGTTAAGTAGCATAACCCAGCTGTCTTTACCGCGAAGCCTTTGGCTTCAATTACATATTACAAATTCCTCTGTACTTATTTTACCCCTTATAGGGAATTAATGCTAGATTCTACGTCTGTTTTTTTCACGGGGCAACGTATCATGCTTAAGGATGGCATCTGCCGCAGCTTTCATAGCCCATGTTAATGATTTCTTCGCGGCTCATGTGCACTTCCTTTTTGTTTCTTTCGCTCATGTCCGAAACACTGTCACAGGATGGATAATGGAATCTTTTTGAATTGGTATTTAAAATGTAATCCTGAGGTTCGGAAACGTTTTCAGTGCCCTCACCGTCAACGACAGTCATCTGGGTTCCGTTTCGCCAGTCGGAAGTATCTGCAGTAGAAAACCATAAAGAGGAGCCGTCAGAAAAGGCTGTTACCTCCCCCTGGATATCCGTTCTGAAAAGTTTGGCTTTGCACTCCGACAGATTCAGAAGCGCCTCCCGGGAAGGATGCATATTTTCGTTACCGAGTCCGCAGCTGAGGAATGCATATGCCGGTTTGACTTCCGCAAGAAAAGCTTTATTTGACGATGCCGCTGCCCCGTGATGAGCCACCACATAAATGTCCACGGGTTCCAAAACTCCGGCAGATACCATAGCTGATTCCGCCGCACTCTCACAGTCACCGGTTACAAGTACTTTTGTTTCACCGTAGGTCACAATTACCGCAACAGACCTGTCATTTTCAAGCGTGGAATCGGCAGATGCAGAAACCACCTTTACCGTGGCACTACCAAGGGCGAATTCATCCCCCACACTCGGATGAATGCAGGTAAGGCCTGCGGAATCAAGGGCATTAACAAGTGACGTATAAATTGATGTTTCCGCCTGATAATCAGGACCCCAGAAAGCATTCACATTTGCATTGTAAAGTGCACCTATGAGTCCGCCGATATGGTCTTCGTCGTAGTGAGATGCGACCATCAAATCCAATTCCGTTACATCATGGGCCTTCAGGTAGGAAACCACGTAGGAAGAAGTTTCTCTTCCGCCGCCGTCATAAAGCATATACTTTCCGTCGGCACCAAAAAGAAGGCACAGCCCCTCGCCCACATCAAGCATGGATACGGAGAATCCGGCTCCCGTTTCATCTCCCACGGGAACATCCCCTGTTTCGTAATCAACAGTCCATGTCGCAGCTTCTTCCGATGTATAGTCATCATCCTCTTCGGAAAGCCCGTCACCGGAATCGTCGCGATCATCGGGAATCTTATCAGAATCCTTCGACGTCGAGATATCAGACGAAGCACCACTCTCCGGCTCCGTCACTTTCCCGCATCCGGAAAATATAATTGTAATAAGAATTATTGCAGTAAACACTGCCGCAAATTTCTTACTCATGTGATATTACCAATCATTAAACTGACTTAACAGTATTTGAGCACTTCCGCCTTGATTCTGCCCTTCTTCGTTTCACCGAAGGAACCGGTAAATTTAAACTTACCGTACCCTCTGACAGAGAATATGTCACCGTCCTTTAAGGACTTGCTGTTTTCCGTGCAGACTCTTCCGTTTAAAGTAACTTTTTCGCTCTGGAAAAGCCTTATCATTTCGCTTCGCGAGCACTTTGTTACCGCTGCCGCAACTGCGTCAAATCTGAGAGATGAAACAGTAATCCCCACCGGCACAAGTTCCGGCCCCAGTTCACGGAGTTCATCCTCGCCGGAGGCGATTTCGCAGACCACGGTGGTATGTTTTACGCGGTTAAGATTCTCGCAGATATAATCCGCTATACTGTCACTGCAGATAACGTAGGCCGCCTTTCCGTTTTTGACGGGAATGTCACCCAGCACCTTTCTGTCAATTCCCAGGTTCATAAGAGCTCCCAGGAAATCCCTGTGGGTTAGCTCATCGGAAAACTTCGGAGCCAGAGGTTTCACTTTTATAACGGTTATGGGCCATGTGGGATCATAACCGAATTCCTCGGGACTTCCAAAGGCCACCATGCATCTTTCCGCCTCGGGATAACCTCCGAAAACACTGTAGGTGATAAAAGACAGCGAACCCGCCGAATCCTTAAGATCGGCCAGTTCGCCTGTAGATAAAAAGCCCGAGAAGGCATATGTATTTTTTGCATATGCCTTCTCGCTGAGGTCTTTCATTCTGGATAGAAATTGATTCTTTTCGTTTCCGTTCATAGATTAATTCTTGGATGCAAGCAGGTAGATAAGAGGTGAATTCCAGTAAATTGCTATCTCGTTGCAGGAGTAACTCTGATCGTTGTCAACATAGCACATTGCCGGTGACTGTCCAAAGAGTACTGCCTTTGCATAAGGATCTTCGAGATTGGAATTGGCACCGCCGATAAGCATTCCGATCATTGCCTCACCCAGAACCTGAGACGGTCTGTGGTGCGGATGCTTCGGAGATACTTCGCCGTAGCCTGTTACGAAGCATATGCCTAACGGATTGTTTCCGAGTACGTAATCAAGTTTCTTCTGAGCCAGTACTTTGTAGCTGTCATCGCCGGTGATCTTGTAGGCTATCATAAGAGCCATACCGTCGTTGGCGATGGACATGTTGCTGCCCCAAGGATAGGAAGTAAGTCCCGTGAAGTAACTTGTCTTTTCGGAGTTTCCGACCATCTTGTCAACGTAGGCGATGTAGGATGCCTTGGCTGTTTCAACCACATCACTGATGGCATCGTCGCCGTAAAGAGCAAGGTCGGCAAATGCGTAGGATGCGATCATCTGCCATCCGAAACCGTTCTTTCCGTTTACGGAAATCCAGGTTCTGACGTCATCCGCAAGTTCAGTGTGTCCTGCGAGATAGAGTTCCGTTGCAGCCCAAAGCCACTCATCGTTAAGAGTTGTGTCGGAATATTCGCCGGTAACAATATCGGTTGGGTTCTTGAATCCCTTTGGCTTCTCCATGAGATTCATGCTGAGCCATGCACCGTAGGCTGCATTGCCGCACTCTTCCGCAAAGGTCTTGTCAAAGTCTGCATATATTACGGATGCTTCAGCCATTACAGCCGCGAAATCTGCAGTTGCAGCAAAGGACACAGGAGAAAGGATGAGCTGGTCGGTTTCTTCTGTGGCTGCCACGGTTTCAGGGAAGTTTGCACAGGTTACCTTGTGATAAACTCCGCCGTCTTCGGCCTGCATCTTAAGCATCCACTCAAGTTCGTATCTTGCCTCGTCAAGAATGTCCGGAACACCGTTTCCGCTTTCCGGAATTCCGAGATTATCATCGTCGGCATTATAGTCTTCATAGGCAAGGAAAAGGTCTTTAACTGTCTTTGCGCCGGGAACAACATATCGTCCGAAGTCACCTGCGTCATGCCAGCCGCCGCTTACTTCCTTCTTTGTTTCGGTTCCGTAAACTACTGCTTCGCCCGTATGGCATGCTTCATGGGCAAATGCCCCTGCGATTTCTTCGGTTATTTCCGTACCGCATCTCTGCTTGTAAAGCATAACAACAGCGTCGCGGTAAACCGGAGCGTAGGCATCGTCAGCAATCACAAAGCTGTAACTCTCACCTGTGGAGCAGGTTACATAATAGGTTCCGGGAGTTGTAAGTTCGGAGAAATCGCCTCTCTGAACACCGGTGTTGGAACCGGTATCGTATACAGAATCGCCAAAGGTTCCGTTAAATACGATCTCGCCTGTTTCTTCATTGATTACGTCGAAAGTTGTTTCTTCTCTGGACTTAACAATTACAGTCTTTACATCGTCGGTCTTAAAACCGATCTGGCTGACTGTAACGTCAGGGTATTCAGGAAGTCCTTCAAGCACTTCGGCATTGCTGGAATCCTTAACTGTAAGAAGGATGTTGTCAAAGTATACCGCATGGCTGCCCGGATCCTTGTCCATGTCCTCCTGAAGACCCATGTTAAATACAAGTCTCGGAGCAGGATCGGACTGCTCTGTCATTTCAAACTCAGCTGTAATAGTTTTAGTGTCGGGACCAATCTGAACATAATCACCGGCATATGCATGATAATCGCCGCCGTTAATCTGAATTCTCCATTCAATGGTTCTTTCAATATCGGAAGACACGTCAAAACTGTAACTGTAAACGCCGCCCTGGTTAAGCGCAAAACCGTCGTAGTAAATCTGGCAGCCGTAATCTACGTAGCCGCAGTTTTCAATGTCAACTTCCAGCTTGTCTCCGGGGTTTTTAATGTCGCAGGTACCGCCCTTGGTATAGACGGTAAAACCGGCAGTATCTCCGTCATCGAAGTCCAGATTTACAACTTCCATGCCGTCTTCTATTTTGCCGGAATTGTTCTTCTTATCATTGCCTGATTTCTTGTCGGTATTCTCCGCAGCAGGTTTCGTCTCTTCCGTCTTTTTCCCGGACTTACCGCAGGACACTGTACTGAGTGCCATAACCACTGCCAGAGAAAAAGCTGCTATTCTTTTAAGTCTCATGGTGACCTCCCCCACAAATAAAATAAACTGTTTTTATTATACAAACTATCTACCTATAAGGCAAATGAATTAGATATGAACAATGTAAAGGGATTAATTTGTGACCATCCCATCTTTGCACTCCTCGATTTCGGCATTTTTAAATGCATATGCCGTATTATACGTCATTTATCATTTATTTTTATAAAATTTTCCAAACAGTGATTCTATTTTAAAAATATGTGTTATATTATTCTTGCAACACACAAAGGACGAGGTTAACCGCTCAATGTGATGTTTCTTTATAAGACCAGAGAACCAAGGCAAAAGGAAGTGATCATTATGGCAGGAAGGCTTACAAATCATTCAAATTCATTTAACATGACACATTTTCAGAAGA